>JBARXS010000119.1:0-58386 GCA_049647465.1 Erythrobacter sp. | reverse complement strand
CGACGATCGATACCACGGCAGGCGTTGTGACCGGCGGGTCCGATGGGATTGATCTACTCAATGATGGTGACGGTGATTCCTTCGTAATAACCGGCGATGTGATTGGCATCACCGGCAATGGCATCGAAGTCTATGGCGGGGAGGCAGGCGAAGGCATTCACTCCGTCGACAGCACCGGTGGGTCGGTCACCGGTGGTGGAGGCTATGGCATTCTGTTGACGGAAGACGGCGGCGCCGCGATTTCGATCACGACCGCTGATGTAACCGGCGAAGGCGGGGACGGTATCCGTGCGATTGGCCAGAGCAATGTCTCAAGCGATATCACCATCAACAGCAGCGCTGGCACAGTCACCGGCGCCAGCAATGGCGTTTACGTCAGAAACTACGGTACCGGAGCCATTTCGATTACGACTGCGACTGTTATCGGCACAAACGGGTACGGCATTTACGTGTACGGCGATGACAGCGATGGCATCACCATAGACTCCACCGCAGGCGCGGTGACAGGCGGTTATCGAGGAGTTTATGCGCGCAACTCCGGCACCGGCGATACCTTCATCACCTCGGCGGATGTCACCGGCGAAAATGGCGACGGCATTTACGTCTACAACGGGTCAGGCACTGGTGATCTGACGATCGACAGCAGCGCGGGCTCTGTTTCAGGAGACTCGTTTGGCATTAGCGCGGGTCAATTTGGGTCTGGCGACACATCGATTACGACAGGCGATGTTGAGGGTGCGAGCGACGGTGTCTACGCTTTGACCGACTTTGGCAGCGGAGCATCGACAATCGACACAAGCGCAGGCAGCGTCACTGGCGGCGATGACGGTATCGAAGCCTATCACTATGGCTCCGGTGCGCTTTCCATAACGACGGCTGACGTCACCGGCAGCGGTGATGACGGCATCCGCGCGCGCTCTGATTATGGGGATATCGCGATCAACAGCGCTTCCGGAAGCGTCTCCGGCGCTGAAAACGGAATATATGCATCGCAATATGGTGAAGGCAGTATCGCAGTTACCACGGCTGATGTCACCGGCACCAATGGTGACGGCATTCTGGTTCGCAATGACTCCTCCTCGGGTGTCGTCTTTGTAGACAGCTCGGCAGGCGCAGTCACAGGTGGCAGCGACGGCATCGATGTGTTCCAGAGCGGCTATTACAGCTCGACCACGATCATTACCGGCGATGTTACCGGGCTGACCGGCGCGGGGATCACCGCGAGCGACGAAGGCGAAGCGGGATATGGCGCGGTCGATATCACGATCAACAGTGCAGCTGGCACGGTTTCGGGCGCGACTGACGGTGTCTTTGCAAGCAATCGCGGCGTTGGAGATCTATCGATTACGACGGCGGCTGTCAGCGGCGGCGCGGGCGATGGCATTCACGCCATCAATGAGGCTGGCACAGGTAACCTCACGATAAACACCAGGGCGGGCGTCGTGAGCGGCGGTGATGACGGCATTAATGCTCGAAACACAGGATATGGTGCTTTGGCGATCACAACCGGTGATGTCAGCGGCGGCGCTGGTGACGGTATCGATGCCATCAACATATCGGGCAATGGCCTGACTATCGACAGCAGCCTTGGCGCGGTTACAGGATCGACGACCGGCATTTACGCAAACAACTATCTCAGCGGGGTGATTTCGATCACCACCGGCGATGTCAGCGGTCAGGCGGGACGTGGCATCCTTGCCTCAAACGGTGGAAGCGACATGTTTGTCGACACCAGCGCCGGACAGGTTTCTGGTACCGATGAAGGAATTCTCGCCCAAAACAATGGCTCTGCCGGCGTCCTTTCGATTACCACATCGGACGTGAGCAGTTCGGGCGCTGACGCCATCAACGCGTACAATCTGTTCGGCAACACGACCATCGACACGACCTCTGGCACCATCTCCGGCTACGCCAATGGCATCACGATGAGGCAGACCTTTGGCGGCGATCTTTCGATCACGACCGCGGCGGTAAGCGGTGAAACAGGCGATGGTATCAACGCTAGGAACGAGGAAGGCACTGGCAACCTCACCATCACTGCAATTGGCACTGTGACAGCCGGTAATAATGGTCTTGAGGTTGAGAATGAGGGAAGCGGTGCGCTGACAATCACGGTCGCCGATGTCACTGCAGCCGATGACGGAATTCAGGCGAGCAACAGCGGAACCGATTTCATCCTCAACACAGTTGCCGGGGCTGTAACAGGCGGTACCGACGGAATCGATGCCAGCAACACTGGCAGCGGTACAACCTCCATCGTAACTGCGAACGTAACCGCGACTGGCGGCGATGGGATTGCAGTTCGCAATGCCGCCTCTGCGCTGACCATCAACTCCGCAGCAGGCACCGTCACCGGCGGGCTCGACGGGATCAATGCAGAGCACAATGGCGATGGCCTGCTTTCGATTGTTACGGCAGGCGTCAACGGCGGACAGAACGGCATTGTCGCGCGCTCCAACGGCATTGACGCGGCGATCAACGGCGCGGCTGGCGCTGTGACCGGCGGCATGACGGGTATCGATGCAGAGCATTCCGGCACCGGCACGCTGACAATCATCACCGCCGCTGTGACGGGCAATGCGGGCGACGGCATTTCCGCAGTCAATCAGGGCAGCGGCGCTGATCTCATCATCAATTCCGCTGCAGGCACCGTAACCGGCGCCGAAGCAGGCATTGACGCAGACAGTAATGGCGCGGGCGCCCTCATCATCACCGCCGCCAGCGCGGTTGGCACAGACGGAGACGGGATCGCCGCCGATAACAGCGCGGCGGGCACTGACCTGCTGCTCAACAGCGTTGCAGGCAATGTGAGTGGCGGGGCGAACGGCATCGCGGCGAACAATCTGGGCTCGGGCGGTCTGATCATGACCACTGCGGGTGCGACCGGCACCACAGGTGACGGCATCACCGCGACGAACAGCGCGGCGGGTCTTGGCATCACGATCGACGCCAGCGCTGGCGTGGTTGCTGGCGGCACCAATGGCATCTCTACCTCGAATGAGGGCTCCAGCGTCCTGCTTATCACTGCTGCGGATGTGACCGGCACCAGCGGAGCGGGCATTCTGGCGACCAATATCGGCGTGGATACGATCATCAACACCGCCGCAGGTGTAGTGGGCGGCGGCACGGACGGCGTGAATGCAAACAACGCCACCGGCTTGCTGTCGATCACCACAGCCGATGCAACTGGCTCCTCTGGAGAGGGTATTGCTGCGCTGAACACGGGTTCGGAACTTATCATCAATTCCGCTGCGGGCGCGGTCAGTGGGCTTAATAACGGTATCCTTGCAGACAATCAGGGAACCAGCATCCTGCTGATCACGGCGGCGGATGTGACCGGACAGAACGCGGCCGGCATCGCGGCCAACAATGCAGGCACGGATCTGCTGGTCGATTCGGCGGCGGGGAGTGTGACAGGCCAGAGCGACGGCATTACTGCCACCAATGACGGAACCGGCCTGCTTTCGGTCGTCACGGCCAACGTGACCGGCGCGACCGGCGATGGCATCAGTGCCGTCAATGCAGGCACCGACCTGTTGATTGACACCGTCGCTGGCAGTGTCAGTTCTGACGGATTTGGTGTCCGGGCCGATCAGGAAGGCAGTGGCGTGGTTTCCATCAGCACCGCCAATGTCACCAGCAGTGCCTCTGTCGGTATCCAGGCCACCAATGAAGGTGGAACCGACCTGCTCATCGACAGCACTGCAGGCGCTGTTTCCGGCGCAGACCAAGGCATCCGTGCACGCAATCTGGGATCGGGAGACACTGTCATCGTGACTTCGGACATTGCCAGTTCCAACGCCGAAGGGATCAGCGGCTATAACCTCGCATCGGCGGGCGAGCTGACTGTCGATAGCAGCGCAGGTGCGGTAACGGGTGCCAATGTCGGCATTTTCGCGGACCAGCGCAGCACAGGCGCGCTGTCATTGCTGGTCAATGAAGTGACCGGTGCGGTCGGCATTGATACGAACGCGACCACAGGCAGCACTGTGATCACGCTCGGCTCAACCGCGCAGGTGAACGGCACAGCGGGCTTCGGGATCGATGCACGTTCGACCGGCGGCGAGATCACTATCGCAGGCTCGTCCGGCGCCATTACTGGAGCAACCGATGGGGTCTATGTACGCCCAACCAATGGCGCTGTCTCGATCAGCAATCTTGACCGTGTCGAAGGCCTTGCCGGTGATGGCCTCGACCTTCTGACGCAGGGAGGAGCCATCAATGTGAGTGATGTCGATGCTATTATCGGCACGCAAGGCAACGGTATCCTCGCTGATGCGTCAGGGGGGTCAGCGGGAGGTGCCGGTGGCACTATTTCGATCCAGAATACCGGTGACATAACCGGTGCGCTTTCCGGTATCGCCGCCAAGACCGATGGTGCCGGAACTGTTGCGATCACTCTTGCAGGTCAGACCACCGGAACGCAAAACGCAATTGCAGTCTCTACACACGGTGGCGCAGTCACGGTCAGCAACAGTGGCTCCATGAGGGGCGGAGACTTTGCGTTCCTGGCAAATGGGCCGAACACCGGACCGATCACTCTTGAGAACTCCGGCACGTTGGCCAGCGCTGTTCAATTTGCAGCAGCCGACGATCAGTTCACGAACACCGGTACGTTCTCCGCACTGGGGACGAGCGACTTTGGCGCCGGCGCGGATGTCTTCGCGAATGGAGGCGCACTTGTGGTCGCAAGCGCAGCTCAATTTACAGGGCTGGAGCAATTCCAAAATACCGGCATGATTAACCTGATGAACGGCATTGCTGGGGGAACCCTCGTGACGTCGGGAGATTTCGCAGGTGACGGCGGAAGTGTGGCTCTGGATGTGGATATCGCCCAGGGCGTGGGTGACCGCATCACGATCGCTGGTGCAGCTACGGGCAGCACCGAGCTGGCCCTCAATCTCATTGGCGGAGATATTTCGCTCGAAAATGATGTGGTGATTGTGGATGCTGGCGAAGGAACCGAGGCGACAGCCTTCAGCGTAGCGGACGGGTTCGGGCTATCCACGGCCTTCGTAGCGTTCGAGCTCAGCTTTGACGCCGCGGCAAACGATTTTCTGGTCGGCCTGACATTGGACGAGCGTATCTTCGAAAGCACCAAAATTGCCGAAGCGGCCCAATCGCTTTGGTATCGCAGCGCCGATGCCTGGGCCGATCACCGCGCAAACGCCCGGTTCAATGCTTCGCAAGTGTCGCCTTTCTGGGCAGTCGTCTATGGCGTGGGTGCCGAGCGAGAGGAGACATTTGTCGATCCAACCAACTTTGGTTTGGACGATGCGAATCTGGGTTACGCGCAGGACTACTTCGGTGCCCAGACCGGCATCGACTATCGCCTCGGCGACAGCCTGACCGTTGGTGTGACTGGCGGCTATCTCAGCTCAAGCCTCCGACAGGCTGAGAACGGGACGCGCATCGAGTTCGACGTGCTGAATGTGGGCCTATACGCATCGTTTGGGACGGGCGCATTCTTTGCAGACGCGCTGTTCAAATATGACGACATTTCCGGAGACCTCTCAGAACCAGTCCAGCGCGGTTTCAATGGCCGGGTTGACGGTTCCGCATTTGGCGCGCGCATCGAAGCGGGATACCGCATCGGCGATGACGGGTTTTACGTGGAGCCGCGCGTCAGCCTCGATCTGCAAAAAACCGATCTCGATGATCTCGATATCGAAAGGCAGACCTTTGAGTTCGACAATCTCAACGGCATTCGCGGCGCTGCCGGATTGCGGTTTGGTGGATACAGCACGACATCGGGCGATGCCAAGATCGGCTATTTCCTGGATGCCAGCGCGGTACATGAGTTCGATGGTAAGGGAGATATCCGCTTTCGCGCCTTCGACAGCGTTGTCGAATTTCAGAACAATCCGATCGACACCTACGCACACATTGAATCGGGAATTACGCTCGACAACCAAGGACCGATCTCTGGCTTCTTCCAGGTCGAAGGGGATGTCTCAAAAGACTACAAGAGCTTCGGTGCGAGGGTCGGCGTAAATGTGAAGTTCTGATTTTTCTCATCATCTTACGAGCATTGAAAACGCCAGCCAGGCAGTCGCAGCCCAATCAAAGGTTGCGACTGCCAACTTGCTCCTGACCTCGCCCAATCGATGCGGGCTCTGAGCGAGGGTCTGTATTGGGCCGTCGGTATCCACCCATCATCAGACACATTGTGAAAGATGGGCCGGAGGGCTGGGAACGACACCTCATAGGTGAACCAGGCCACATCGACGAAATCGACCACTCCGCGCAGCTCTTAAGTGGCGCCCTAGCGCAAATTATATGCTTCGAGGGTAGACCGCTGGATGCGGCGCGAATTGAACCAGAGTATCATGAGGCGGGGGACCCACCCAAAGACTGACTTGGTTCGTAATTAGGGAAGTTCGCTGCGCCTTCAAATCGCTTGGATCACGCCGCAGGCTGGTGGCCTGAGGCGCAAAACTGACGCCGCTGGATCAAGCCGCGACGCCTGGAAACCGACTAGCAACCATCAAACTGCAACTCGGTAAAAAGAGTCACTGGCGGCGCAGCGGTAATGTTTCTCGCAGCTCACTTAGCGCGAAAAGGCGCTATCGAATTTCTCGGACAAAGCCCTCGACCTTTTCGCGCAGTGCTTCCATACTTTTGTCGACCTGTGCAACGCCGCTCTCCAAAGACTTGATACGCATGACGACGCTATTGGTATCGTCGCGAATTCTATGGATCGCCTGCACGCGCTGCTTCAATCGTTACATTCAGGGCGAGGATGTTCGTTTGCTCCGCAATATCAGCAATCAGTTTCAGGACGGACTCGATCATTTTGACTGTTCTTCAAGCATCTTCACCGAGCCGGCGCTTTCCTTTGCCTCGTCCGAAGCGCTCTTGGCCGAGCGTGCAGCAACCGCAAAGTCTACACGCGCACTTCGGAACCCTTGCAACAGAGACATCGAAGTCTCAGCTGCCTCTCGCATTGATTTCGCAGATCTTTGCGAAGTCGCCGAGACTTCAGCCGTATTTGCAAGCACACCGTCAGCAACGCTTGCAGCAGTCGTCATTTCTTGTGCGAGCATCGCTGTCTGATCGGCAACAATCTGCGCCGTGCGGCTGATATCCATTTCGAATAGATCGACGTCTTCGCGTTGCTGGTTGCGAAGATCCTGATTTTGAACCCGGGTTACAGCATCCGACAGGACAGACGAATGCAGAGCAGAGAGAGAGCGACAATTATGCAGGCGGTTTCCGCCCGGTTTTCGCTTTGATGTTCGATTGCCGCGCAGACTTTCGAGCTGAGATCATGCCAGGCGATGGCGTTTGCTGTCGCAAGATCAAGCCCGTGCAATATATTCGACCGACTGTCTCGCGACCATACTCTTAGCGATAGTTTCAAGCTGAGGTTTGGCTGCTGGTACTGTAGCCTGGCACCCCGGTTGGTCCGTCCATGGCAGCGGATGCATCAGCTCCCTATAATGGCACGAAGCCGTTGCGCGTCAGCGTCATTTTCGAGAGGTCCAGGCCACTTGCCTCAGCGCCTTTTAGGGCAGCATCAGCAAGTTGATCAATTTGCTCGGGCTTACGTTGCCATTGTTCAAAAGCTGACGATAGCATTGTCCCTTGGAGCAAAAGCGCCTCTGCATATTGCTGACGATCAGCATCACTTGCGTTGGCAAACTCTGGTGTTGCCGAAAATGCATTGCGCACCTGCCGCTTGACGATTGCGATAGTGCCGCGGCCTGGATCCTCGTCACGTTTGTTTGCGACCAGCCAAGCATTGATCATCCAGAATGCATCCGCATCGGCCACATTATGGGTATCGAGGCCGTAAGGCTTTATGCCGGTGCGAAGATCGTCCATCAATGTCGGTTGATCAGCAATCATCTTTTCCATATCCGCCTTCGCCTCCGCAGTGGGCGATTTGTCGACAAAGGTACGGAGGTTCTGCTGTGTGCGAGTGCGGTTGTAACGATATGTGAAATCAGTGGCAGTAGCACTTGGCGCGTTGGGCGCCGCCGGTGCAAATATCTGGCGATTCATCGAACGGGCGGCTTCTTTCTGCCGCACATGGTCGCTCGACAATGTATTTGTCAGCAGACCCATGTTGAACGCCGCATGTGCAGCGACGGGTCCATTTAAAAATGCCAATGCCTCCAACACATAAAGTATTTTGCGCAAATCAATTCGTAAGCTGGACATACTCACTACTCCGAAACTGTCGACACAAAATGACGGGGCGCGCAGTTGGCAACACTGCACGCCCCGATTGACGATAAGTCTGTCATGAACATGCTGCGATCCATGGTGCTGAGGCCTTCGCTAAACGACTCAATCGCATTGTCGGGCGCGTTCATAATCATCGCATGTCCCGGCTTAGTGGCCTGAAGCTGCGTGTTAATATGGATCGACTCCGTGTAGACCTCCTGGTGGCGCACATCGTCCCTCGAAAGGGGGGAAGCCCATCATCTGGTCTGCCTTGCTGTCAATCGCCTATCCGCGCCGCATCATCGCCACTCCGCCAAGGAGAATCACGCCAAGCCCCGCTCCAGCGGCCAGAGCTGTGCCAAGGCCGCCGGTTTCGTCATTAGCGCTGGCTGCGGACGCATCGGATAGCTGAACGTCTGAGTCGGTAAATGCGGCATCCGAGGCATCAGCACCCGCGCGCGGAACGAAGCCGTTGCGTGTCAATGTCATCTTGGACAGGTCGAGATCGCTGGCTTTTGCCCCTTTGCGAGCGGCCACGGCAAGCTGATCGAGCAGTTTCGGATCGCCTTTCCATTGCTCGAAGGCTGACGCGAGCATCGCGGATTGCAACAGCAGCGCCTCGGCATATTCCTGACGATCAGCATCACTTGCCGCTGCCATATCGGTTGTGGAAGCCAGAGCGTCGCGAACCTGTTTTCGCACCATCGCGATTGTGCCCTTGTCGGGGTCCTCATCGCGTTTGTTTGCTACTAGCCAAACATTGATCATCCAGAACGCATAGGCATCAGCCATATCGTGTGAATCAAGACCAAAAGGTGCGATAGCACCGCGAAGGTCGGCGATTATGGTCGGCTGCGCTGAGATCATTTCTTGCAGCGCGGCTTTTGACTCTCCATTGGGTGATTTGGAGAGAAAGGTGCGCAAATTTTGCTGCGTGCGCTCCGGACTATGGCGAGAGCTGAAATCAATCGATGCCACGGAAGGCCTGCACCAGGAACGGCAGGAGGCGCGGTAAATACGCGCCGGCTAAATGAGCGGTTGGCTTTTCGATGGCCGGCGCTCACAGATCCCCACATTGCGGTGTTCAGGCTTTGCGCCATGCTATTCTGAGGGAGGCACAGAGCCAACAGCATACACAGGATCGCTAAGTATCGCACCTTACAGCCCCGCAAACGCCAACTCTTTCACCCTTGCTGTCTGATCATCACAATCCCACCAACGAGGATCACACCCAAACCAGCGCCTGCTGCCAGAGCAAGGCCTAAAGTGTTGTCGCCGCCCACCTCATCCGCAGAGGCATTGCGAACAGGTTGTGCATCTTGTGCGGCACTATCGCCAGCATCAGCACCCGCGCGCGGGACGAATCCTTGTTTCGTCAGCGTCATCAGCGAAAGATCGAGCCCGCTCGCCTTGGCGCCCTTGCTCGCGGCATCGGCTAGCTGATCGAGCATCGCCGGCTCGTTGAGCCGCTGCTCGAAAGCCGAGCTCAGCATGGTCGCTTGCAGCAGCAGCGCCTCGGCATATTCCTGCCGCTGTTCATCGGTTGTGCGGGCAAAATCTGGCGTCGCGGCAAAGGCATTGCGCGTCTGCTGCTTGACCATTGCGATTGTCCCCTTGTCGGGATCCTCACCGCGCTTGTTTGCCACCAGCCAGGCGTTTATCCACCACAGCGCGTAGGCGTCCGCGACATCATGCGTATCAAGGCCATAGCTGCCGATCGCCGCGCGCAGATCGTCGAACACAGTGGGCTGCGCATCGAGCACTTTCTTCAGCTCTGCCTTGGCGGCCGGGTTCTCAGTGCGGTCGACAAAGGTTTTAAGGTTCTTGCGGGTGCGCGCTTTGGAATAGCGGTACGAGAAATCCATATTCGCCGCAGTTGGTGTCTGCGTTGCCGGATAGAGCGGCAGAGCGAGCGGCATCTGGGGATTGTCGATCCGCGCGGTGTCGACGCGGTTGCGGTTGGCGTTTGGCCGCGCGGCAGCGCCAATCGCGATATTGCCCATGCCAACATTGTCGATCAGCGGCGGAAGAACAAAGTCCTGAGCGGCTGCGGGCGCCGAAAGCATCAGAGCGCTGCCGATTGTGACAAAAAGACGAATCTGCAATTTCATTACACTTGCTCCCAAACAAAAACGCCCCGATGGTGTGAATACCATCGGGGCGTTGTATTGAAAAGCGGCGATTACTGCTTGCGAGCGCCCGCGCTCAACGCTTCACCGATTGTCTTGATGACGGTGTTGGCGCTGTTGAAGGCCATCGAGAATTTCTGCGACTCGGCGCTGAACTTCAGGTTGGCGCTCGGCTTGTCGTCGCTGATCTGGTCAGCCATGCCTTCGAGCTTTGCGGCCTGTTGGTCGAGCTTGCCGCCCAGCGCCTTGGCGATCGCCATCAGCCAGCCACCGCCTTCGCCGCCTTCTTCGTCCTCTTCAAGGTTCGAGGCAGCCAGATCGTTGACGGCGCGATTGATGTCTTCGTTGGCGGCGCGGCTGAGCTCAGCGTTCTGACGCGGCGAGAGGTTGAACATGTCACCAAGGCCGTCGACGGTTTGCTGGATGTTCTCGCGAACAAGACCCGGCATGCCAGCGCTTTGCGCGAAAGCGGCCTGCGACATGTCGATCATCGGCTGCGGGATGCCGAGACGATCACCGAGCTGCTGGATGATGTTCATGCCGATCTGCGCGCCGATCGTGCGCATGGCGAAGCTGGCCCAACCGGCCGGACCCATGGCGAGTTGAACGAGGTTCATCGGGTTGATGACCGAGCGAAGAATTCCACCGAGAGGCATAATGACTACTCCTTTAAAAGACCCAGAAACTGAAAAGGACGATCCGTGTTCGTCACGTTCTGTGTCGCTCACCCGGCAGATTCGCTCCATCTGCACAATGCAGACCCGGCCTATGCAATGCGTATAGGGCACGTGTCGGCGCGCCTAATCGAGCGAGTGGAACAACAATCCGCCCAGCGCGACGAGGTGCCGCATTCCATCCAGGTCCAGCTTGCGCACAGCATTACTCAGATGCGTGCGCACGGTCCCCTCCCCGATCGACAGCAGCGTTGCGATATCCGCGTTGGACCGGCCCCATCCGGCAAAACGCAGGGCAGCAACTTCGGTGCGGGTCAGGCCTTTGAGCGGTTCCACCAGGGAAAGCGGCACGCGCGCGCCATCAACGGTGAACTCTCCGATATCGACATCGCGCAGGCGGGCCGGATCGCGCTGCGCCGCCTCTCGCATCCGCGTGATCAGAGCCAGCATTTCAGGGTCGATCGAGGCCGCGTCAGTACCGGCTGTCGCGCCGGTGCCTCTTCCTCCTACACTCGGGCGTTCCCAATCGCTCATTGCGGGTCCCCTACGCGCTCCATGATGCCAAATCCGACCTCCTGACGGCTGGCCAGATCGCTAACCACCATCTGCGCGAGCAGTGGCAGGATCAAGAGCACAATGAAGGTGGCCGCCGTGGTCTTGATCGAAAGCGAGAGCATGAAGACATTGAAGTTTGGCGCGAAACGATTGAGCACGCCCATGCCAAGGTCAATGATGAACAGGACCATCAGCACCGGCGACGCGATGAAGAACGCAATCTGGAAAAAGCGGCCCAACTCGCCTTCGAATAGCCGGACAGCACCGATGTCCAAGCTTATCCCGCCCGGTCCCATCGGCCAGATGCCAAAGCTGAGCATGAGCGTGCCCAAAAGCAGCGTAAGGCCACCCGCGCTCACAAATGTAACCTGTGCGAAGCGGCCCAGAAAAGTTGCGGAGAGCGATTGGGTTGAACCACTGACAGGGTCCACGATCTGCGCGATGGTTGCGCCTGATTTGGTGTCGATAATCTCCCCGGCAGAGGCCATCGCCCAGAGGAAGGTTCCGAAAAACAACCCCAGCACAACCCCTGCGGCCACCTCCCGGCCCAGCAGCAGAACCCATTGTGTCGCGCTGAGCGCTTGCGGCTCGAACGCGATGGGCAACGACAGCGTCACAAGCCCGAAGGTGATAATCAGAGAGTTGCGCACCATGGCCGGGATCTGCTGAGGCGAAAACAGTGGCAGCATCAGAAACGCAAAGCCAAAGCGCGCAGATCCCGCCCCCACCAACAACGCCTGCTCGGTCCAGGGAATCGCCTGGATCAGCGACGCGCCGAGGGAATCCGGCGCGCTCATCCGACCATCTGGGGAAAGTTGCTGAAGATCTGATCACTAAACGCGTAAAGGCTGCCCGCCATCAGCGAGGCGGTGATGAACAAGGTCAGCACAATCGCGAAGAATTTGAGCGTGAATTGCAGCGTCTGTTCCTGAATCTGCGTCGCCGCCTGCACCACCGCCACCAAGAGCCCGACAATCGAGGCTGCAATGACCGGCGGCGCCGATAGCAGCAGGACCAGCCACAGGGCCTCCATAGTGATATCGGTCATGTCCATCAGGCGGCGGTCCCTTTCCAGTGTTCAGACATAGGACAGCACCAGACCATGGCTCAGTTTGACCCAGCCATCGACCAGAACAAACAACAGCACCTTGAACGGCAGCGATATGGTCACCGGGCTGAGCATCATCATGTTGAGCGCCAGCAGGATGTTCGAAATCAGCAGGTCGATAATCAGGAATGGCAGGAATATCAGAAAGCCGATCTGAAAGGCGAGCTTCAACTCGCGCACGGCAAAGGCCGGGATGACGATCACAAAATCGCGGTCGGACAGCTCTTCGGCGCGCTCCGGTCCGCTAATCTGCTTTTGCGTCGCGAGCAGGAAGGCGCGGTCATCGCGTGTGGTGTTGGCAAGCAGGAAATCACGCAGGGGTTCCTTTACTCGGTCGGCGGTGGAGATGATTTCCTGCGTGTCCTGAATCTGTCCGATATCCGGCGGCTCGTCCCCCGGCATGGTGGCCACCGCCTCCCCGGTCAGCCCCGCCGCCTCGCTCATATCCTGCAAGGTCGGGTACATGACATAGATGGTGAGGATCAGCGCCAGGCCGTTCAGCACCACATTGGGCGGCGTCTGTTGCAGGCCGAGCGCGGTGCGCACAATCGAGAGCACAACCACGATCTTTGTGAAGCTTGTCACCATCACCGCCAAGAACGGTGCAAGCGCAATGATAATGACGGTGACAAGCGCCGAGCCGGGGGTGAAGCTGCCCAAATCCATTACCCGATCTCCATCATAGTGTGTCCATCACAGCCTGCGCGAAGGCCCGTCATACCTTGCCTTCAGCCCCGTCTTGCTGATCGACATCAGCGGCGCCGGGACCGGCGGATTGGGCTGGATCCTCAGTGTTCTCCGGCGCGGCGGGAGCGCTATCCACACTCTCGGAACCCTCAAGGAGCACAGCAAAGCGATCACCGATCCGCACAATCTCCCCGCGCCCGATGCTGCGCCCACCAACCGAAAGCTGCGCGCTCAAACCCTGGGTGACGGCGCCCAGATCGAAGGTGCCGGTCTGCGCCATTCGAGCCAGTTCGGCCTGCGTGATAGCGATATCGGCCAGATGGATCGCCACGGGAACACTCAAGCCCCCCGCAGCTGTTTCAGGTGAAGGCGTATCTGAAAGGGACATGGCGCCAAGGGCTCCGTTGAATGGTGGTGCGTCTTCGGTGAGAAGAGGGGTCAGCGTGCCACTGAGAGGGTCATAACCCAGCGGCGGAATTCCGGGTTGGTGAAGCGCCCCTCCCTCAACCCGTAATAACGGCCACGGCCCCGAATTGAGCACCAGCATATCACCGGGCTCAAGGGCTTCAGCCTCACTAATGGACAGGCGTGCGGCTATAAAACCGGCTTGCAGCAAGACAGGCGGACTGAACGAAGGCGCCTGATAATCAGCCCCGTTCAATGCATTCAGAATCACAAGGTGACACAGCGCCTGTCCGTCACGGTGGACGATCAGCGCTGGCCAGTCGTCAGACAGCGGCCTCACATCGGCAAATTCGGCGGCGACGCCGAGCGCCTGCTCGATGTCGGCCAATATGTCTTCTTGAGCAGACAGAATGCGCATCCATTCCTCTGCCGGAGCGCCCAATAGCGGCACCTCCCGCAGCGGAGCAAACGCCAGATGTTGTCCAGTGTACCACTCGCCAACCTCCCGCCTTGCAGGCGCAATGCTGGCCTCGAGCCCACTTGCTTTCAGCCTGTGAGCGGCTGCACGGGCCCATTCGATCCTATCCAGCGAAAGGTCACAGACCGATCCGCCCAGACCCTGCACTTGCGCCCCGGCTTGCTCTTTCAGGGGGAGGGTCATGGCGCTTTACCCCCGGTCACATCGCTGTCCGCCATGCGCAGGCGAAAGCGTTTTGCAGCCTGCTCTGCATCCGCCGAAACGGTGTCTGGCTTGTCCGGCGCATCTGGCTTGTCTGTACCGTTTTCTCCGGTGGCCATGGCGGGCCAGCTTTTGATCGGGGTGATGGCATGGGCTGTTACCCCCAAAAGCAGATGCTCACCTTCAACCTCCACCAGCACAAGCCGTTCGCGCGGGCCGACCGGCAGGGCCTTTTCGAAGCGCAGGGTTTTGCCGGTTTCCGCGCCCGAGAGTCGTCCGAAACTACCGTCCTGAAACCGCTTGAGCAGCCACAGCGTCCCCCAAGCCAGGGCCACAACGAACCCCAGCGAGATGATGATCGCAAGGAGGGAGGAAAACAGCGTGCTGAGTGTCATCTGATGTTATTGGCCGTTCTATTGCGCGGGTGCGTTTTCATGGTCGGGTGAGGTCCGGGCGGCGGCGGATTGCGGCGCATCTGCAGAAACGGTTTGGCGGTGCAGATCGCAATCCATCAGCGCATCGCCAGCACGTGCCTTGCGCGCCCACAGGATAATCTCCGCGATCGCGTCGAACATTTCCTCGGGGATCATTTCACCCACCTCTCCGCGCGCCCACAATCGGCGGGCGGTCGGAATATGGCGCACGATCGGCACGCCAGACTTTTGGGCGACCTCACGCATGGCGGCGGCAACATCGCCTTCACCCCGCGCCAGCACCACCGGGATCGGCGCGCTGTCGGCATCATATTGCAGCGCGATCGCCAAATGAGTTGGGTTAACCAACAGCGCATTGGCGTCTGCTGTCTGTGACACTGCGCCCGACTGCGCCCATTCCTGCGCCATCTGGCGGCGGTGCCCCTTGATATGCGGATCGCCTTCATCGCGTTTATGCTCGTCCTTGATGTCGCGGCGGCTCATCATCATTTTCTTGATGAACTGCTTGCGCGTCCAGACCACGTCGATGATCGCGACCAGCACGAACACCGCCCCAACCCAGGTGAAAACCTGCACCGTGATCGAATGCAGATGCATCGCATCAAGCGTGCCTGCCTGCATCCCTGAGCCCTCGCGCCAGACTGGCGCTGTCGCCGGCAGCAGCTTGGCTCCCATCTGTTCGATCTGATCGCGGGCGATGAACCACACGATGGCAACAATCGCAGCCACCTTGATCAGGGTTTTGACCATTTCGACGAGGCCTTGCTTGCCGAAAAGCCGCTTAAGCCCTTCAACCGGATTGAGATTGTCCAGCTTGGGCTCAAGCTTCTTGGGAGCGATCAAACCCTTTGTTTGCAGAACTTCGGAAAATATTGCGATTGCGCACAGCGGCAGCAGAAAGATGGCTGACAGTGACAGAAGAACAAGCACCGCCTCCCAGCCCAGACCCTTCAGCTGAGCAGAGAAGTCTCCGGTTGCGGCAGTTTGCACTGTCAGGTCTGCGAACCCGGCGATTCGCGCGGCGATGTAGCCAGACGCGGTCATGAACAGGACGACAGCGCCTATCGTACCAAGCGTCGCTGTCAGGTCTTTACCCTTGGCGATGTCGCCTTTCTTGCGGGCGTCCTCCAGCTTTCTGGCGGTCGGGAGCTCTGTCTTGTCTCCCCCCTGGTCCTTGTCCGCCAATGTGCTGCTCCCCGGTTACACCTCAGTCTGTGGTCGCGCACGTCACAACAGGACGCCGCACACGAGGCATTGAAGCGCCTTGAATTCCGCCTTCCGACAATAAAGTCAATGCAGCAATTAATGATCGCATGACGGTCAAAGAATTACCGTCATTTGAAAGTCGTATTGCCTTCCAAATGCAACGAAAGTTGAATGGTTGGAAAAATGCGACCAGCGGATTGTGCAAAAAGCTCACGGGAGGGCGTAATTCCTACCTATCTATATGATTTTATTGATTGAAATGTAATTTCCTAAGATACTTCTAACTTTTGAAAAAATGGTTATCGTTTGCCTTATCGGAGGACGGGTGGGGGACGAGTCGCTGGAAGTCGATACCGATCTTATGGAAAATCAACGCATTAGCGCGGCTTAAGATGGTCAGTGATATGGCTGTCTTTTTCTGGCCACGGCTTAAGTCATCGAAGTGAGTCCTTTAGGAGTTCGTTTTGCGGTCCTTTACTTACACAGTTGTCAGTATCTCTTGTTCACTGACATTAGGTCTTGCTCCTGCGACATTTGCATCAGCAAAAGACCGACCTCCCGAACCTATAGAGAATCCCGGCGAATGCCCGATTGATGCACCGCTTCGCGTCGCCAATCTGGATGCACTGCGGCATTTTGAGGGGTTAATCGGGCACTGCCCGGAAACCGCGATCATCGAGTCGCCCGCATGGCAGGCGAATCAACCACGCGCTCGAACAGTCAACGACGGCAATGCGCCCGATGCGGTTCCGGCCTGGCAAATTCCACCAGAGCGAGGCCCGCGCGAAACCAATTTCGAGACCGCGCGGGAGCATGACTTGCGCACCCGTTCGGTTGCTTCGCAGGATGGCAGCCAGGTAGCGATCAGGCCCGGTGCAGGCGCTTGGGAGCCGGTCCAGACGGCATCTTTTGCATCTGCAGAAGCCCCTGCCCCTGCTCAGGATGGCGCGAGCAAAGACGTTAGTGACAAATTGCAATCAGTCTCCAATGGGGACTCGTCACAAGAGGTTGCCGCGGTCCTCGCGCTGCGTCCACGCAGCTACACAACGGTGTTCGATCAGACGATTGCGCAGGCCGCTCGCGAGCATCGCGTCGACCCGCTGCTGCTGCATGCGGTCATCAAGCAGGAATCGGCCTATAAATCTCGCGCGACCAGCCGTGCTGGCGCGCGCGGGTTGATGCAGATGATGCCTGGCACCGGTCGGATGCTCGGCGTTCGCGACTCCACAAAGCTCTATGACCCAAGCACCAACGTAAATGCCGGAGCCAAGCTGCTCAGCCAGCTGTGGAACCGCTATGATGGTAACATTGATCTGGTCCTCGCCGCCTACAATGCGGGAGAAGGCGCGGTGCGCAAATATGGCGGCACAGTGCCCCCCTATCGCGAAACCCGCGACTATGTCGTCAAGGTGAAGGCGAATTATAAGAAACTGGCTGCAGAAAGCGGATTGACGGTCAATTTCTGATGGAGCTGGTCCACACATTAAAGCGGACGGCCGCGCATGTTCCAGCAGCGCAATTGGCCATTATCGTCGGGCTGCTGGCGATCTTCGCCATGTTCATCCTGCCGTTCCCGCCAGTGTTGCTCGATGTCTTTATTGCCATCAACCTGACAATTGCCGCGCTGTTGGTGATCGCCGTGATCGGCGTGCGCCAACCGCTCGATTTCTCGACCTTCCCCTCAATCCTGCTGTTCACCACTGTGACGCGGCTTGCAATCAGCATTGCGACCACGCGCATGATTTTGAGCGAGATGGATGGCGGGCAGATCATCCGCGAATTTGGCGAGACAGCTGCTGCGGGCAATATCGTCATCGGGCTTGTCGTGTTTCTCATCATCACGGTGGTGCAATTCATCGTCATCTCGAAAGGCTCTGAACGCGTCGCCGAGGTCTGCGCCCGCTTCAGCCTCGATGCGATGCCGGGCAAACAGCTTTCGATCGACAGCGATCTGCGATCCGGCATGCTGACCAAGGAGGAAGCCAAGCAGAAGCGCAGCCTTCTCGAGCAGGAAAGCAAGCTTTACGGCAGCCTCGATGGGGCGATGAAGTTCGTCAAGGGCGACGCGATGGCGGGCATCGTAATTGTGCTGATCAACCTGATCGGCGGGATTGCAGTCGGCATGTTCACGCACGGCCTTTCGCTATCCGAGGCCGCGACCACCTTTTCAATTCTGACGATTGGTGACGGATTGGTCGCGCAAATTCCTGCCTTCCTGTGCGCGCTCGCCGCGGGCCTGCTGGTTACGCGTAGCAACGATCCCGAGACCAAGCCCGATCTGGCGCCGGCTATTTTTTCCGAAGTGGGCGCACGGCCGGGGACACTCATTGCGGCCGGACTGATTGCCTGTCTGCTGGGCGCTATTCCGGGCTTTCCCCTTGCGGTGTTCTTCATTCTCGGCGCGCTCTTGATCGCTTGCGGCGTGTGGCGTCACGACCTGACCGGCCCGACCGTTCAAGCCTTTTTCACCCGCACCGATCCCAACGCACAGGACGCCCCCGAAGAGATCGTTCTCCATGCCAAGCCTGCCCCGCGTGCCGAACCGCTGGTGCTTTATCTGGCGCTCGATAATGCGACGGGCGCGGATATGCAGCGGCTTGCCAGCAGTCTTGATGCGGCGCGCGCCGATGTACAGGACCGTTCCGGCATTGCTCTGCCCGATCTGCGCATCACCCGCTTTGCCGAACCGCGCCCCTCGGGCAGTTGGGAATTGTCGGCCTATGATGCACCGCTTGCGCTGTCGCGTGAGGCCCCCGCACAGATCGAAAGCCGCCTGCCGATCATCGTGCGTGAACTGTTGCGACGCAACCTGCCAGTGTTCCTGGGCCTTCAGGAAACCACCGAAATGCTTGATCGGCTTGGCGAGGTCTATCCCGAAGTCGTCAAGGAAGCTGTGCGCGCGGTCACGATTCCGACCATCCGCGAAGTGCTGCGCTTGCTGGCCGACGAGCAGGTGTCGCTGCGGAACCTGCGCGACTGCATCGAAGCGATTTGTGAAGCGGGCCAGACCGAACGCGAGCCAGCCGCCATCGCCGCACGCACCCGTGCCAAATTGCGGCGCAATCTGATCGCTCCGCTGTGCGATGAAGGGAAGTTGCGCGTTCTCATGATCGGCCAGCGCGCCGAGGAATCCATCCGCAACACCACGACCACGATCGACGGCCAGACAAGGCTTGCGATTGATCCGCTGAAGATGCGCGAATTCGTGCGGCTGATCGGTAGCGAGGTCGAAAAGAGTGGCGCACGCGCCATCCTGACCGCGCAGGACCTGCGCCGTCCGCTCCGCCTGATAACAGCCGCCGATCTGTTCGACGTGCCAGTCCTCAGCTTTAACGAGCTTAACCCCGCAGTCCCCCTCGATGTGGTCGGACAGCTCGATATCGAACCCAACCTCGTGTCACATTCGGGCGCGCAAATGCATGAAATGGAGGCAGCCGAGTGACCCCCTTATCTCTGGCTAAGAACCGTATCACGAACGCACCCTGGCGCATGGCTGCAACGCTCGTTGCGGGGTTGGCCATGATCACACTGGCTTTCCCCGCACCTGCCCTGGCGGGAGAACCGCCGTTTACCGACAAGAAAATCTCGCTCAGCGCGCGCGGGCAGGATGTGCGCGATTTCGTTGCCGATTTGATGGGAGAGGCGGGCTTGCCGGTTAAGGTCAGCACAGGTGTCAAAGGGCGGGTTCAAGGCGTCTTTCCCGGCACGGCGAAGGAAATCTGGGGTGCCATTTCGCGCGCCTATGGCCTGGTCGCCTATTATGACGGGTCCGTTGTGCGGGTCTATTCGCAAGAGGAGCTAGGCAGCCGTTCGGTATCGACCTACGCGCCAGACCAGTTGGTCGCGCAAATCAGGAAGCTGGATATTGGCGATAGCGTCAACACCGCAAAGGCAGGCGAGGGGCTCGTCCTGATCACTGGCGTACCCGCCTATCTTGACCGGGTCGAAGCGTTGGCGAGCAGGATGCAAAGCCAGCTTGCAAGCGCTGAGCCCGCAGTTACACCAGCCGTGCGAACACCGTCACAGCTGCCGATGGCATCGCCGTTGATCCGCACAAGTGTGAGTTCCAAAGTGCTGCGCCCGGCCGGCGGACGCAACCCGTTCGAGGTGCGCATTTTCTATCTGAAATACCGCGACGCCGCAGACCGTGAAGTCCGCAGCACCACCCGTGCAGAAATCATTCCCGGTGTCGCCAGCCTGTTGCAGGAACAAATGGGTGATGGCCGCCAGATCGGCGATGTCACCACCAGCGGAACCAATATCCGTCAGGCCGACGGTATCCGCCGGCTTGGTCCCGAAACGGCCTATGATCCCCTTTCCGGGCTCAGCCGGGCTGAACCGCAAGGTGGAACCGAGCCTGCCGATTATGACTTGAACGGACCACGCATTTCAGCCGACCGGACTGTCAACGCCGTGATCGTGCGTGATCGTCCGGAAATCATGCCGGTGTACGAAGCTCTGATCGCCAATCTCGATATTGAACCGCTGATCGTGGAGACGCAGGTCACCATCCTTGAGCTGGACGTGAACCGCCTGAAAGAACTCTCCGCTTCACTGGGCGGGGTGATTGCCGATCTTGGCCTTGGTGCGCTGGTTGGCAGCCCCAGCCTTGGCGCGGGTGGGATCACTGGCGGCTTTGTCACCAATGACGGATCTTTCTTCCTTGGAAGGTTGCGGCTGCTGGAGGAGAGAGGCGCGGTCCGCGTTGTCACCCGCCCGACTCTGTCGACCACCAACAACGAAGTGGCGACTTTTGACATTACCGCAGAACAGGTCATCCGCAACCAGTCAGAACGGGTCGCGAATGCGTTTGCGATCAATTACGGCCTCGCAATGCGCATCCGTCCCTCCGCGATCGAGGACGGGGGCGATATGCGTATCCGGATGCAGGTCGAAATCAGCGATACCTCGCTCAACGGGATGGTCGTTGACGGCGTGCCCACAGCTGCCGGACCCCGCCTGACGACAACCGCCATCGTGCGCCACGGCGAAAGCGCAATGCTGGCAGGCCTGGCCCGCACGCGCACTTTCGACCGAAAGCGAAAGACACCCGGTCTGGGTGACATCCCTCTGCTTGGCGAAGTCTTCAAAAGCCGCCGCAAAGGGGAAGAGCGGATCGAACGGCTCATCCTTCTGACCCCGCGTGTGCGCAATCTGCAGTCGGTCAATATGGCGCGCCAGCGGATTAACCCGCACAAGCTGGATCAGCTGAGCGCAACCCAGATGGCAGAGCGCCAAAGAGCGCAGAGCGGGCTGCAATGAACGCCGTAGCATCCCCTCCTGCCAGCCGTTCCGCTGCCGATCATGGCGTCAAGTCGGCAGGTGCGCCGGACGCAAGGACAAAAGCCAGACTGCGCATGCGTGTTCTGGTCGGTCGCAACAAAGGCGCGGAACACAGCCTGCCGCCCGATCGCAAGATCTCGATTGGCCACAGCTACGAAAATGACATTGTCCTGCGAGACGCCGATTCGCGCGGATTTTCGCTGCATATCACTCCGCATGGCAGGCTCGCCGCGCTCGAAGTGATCATTGGCCGGATCAAGGTTCTGGGTCGCGAACTGGTAGCGGGCGAGACGGTGATGCTGGAGCCGTATGTGCCGGTGCGCATGTCCGGTTTCGTCTTTGCGATCGGAGAAGCCAACGAGGAACGCTGGTTAGAAGCGCAAGAAATCGCAGACGATAGTCCGTTCGAAATCCCTGACGTTGGTGAGGCTGCTCTGCCCACAAACATCACTGAGCGTATCGAGCTGCGCACGCAACCATTACGCAGCCGCTACAGCGAGACGCTCAGCTCTCCGCTTACCCTGCTGATGGCCGCAGCCCTGATGCTGGTGATCGCGGGCGGAACATGGTTTGGAACGCGATTGCTGGCCGCCACAGGGCCAACAACCGGGAGCGTGTATAACGAGCTTATCGAGCTGGGTTACGGACGGCTGACAGTTGAGCGGGCAAATAACGGGACGGGTCTGGCGATTGTCGGCCTCGTACCGGGCGAGGATGATCTGCTGCGCCTCAAATCGTGGGCGGCCAGCGAGCATCCTGACCTCTCACTGGGCGTCGCGACACTGGACAGCGCGGCCGAGGCAGCGGACAATCTGCTCGCCGCGCAAAGCGTTGATGCCTCGGTAATGCCTGACGGTGAGACAGGCTTGCTGATCGAAACCGAATTCCTGCCGAAGGATCGCAAAACCGAGCTTGAAGCCCTGCTGAAGCGGGATCTGCCCCGCGTCAGATCGTTCACATTCAAGGCGTCGGCAGATCGCGGGGAATCCGATCTCGCGTATTTCTTCAACGCGCCAGGATACGGAGCGGCAAGCTTTGTCGCCGGCGACCCGAGCTACATCGTCACCGAAGACGGCACGCGCTGGTTTGCCGGAGCGAACCTGCCGACCGGTCACACCATCATCGAAATCAGGGAGAACAACGTCACCGTCGAACGCGACGGTTTGCGCGATACTCTCGTCATGTAGGCTCGTCATGCAGGCCCCGATCAAGCAACCGGAACACAGCGACTTTCACGAATACTACCAGGAAAGGAAACCATCCGATGAATACGATCGACACACGCATCCTCAGCGATTTTGCCGCCGCAGGTAACACGTTCCAGACATCGGGACGCTCGCGCAACTGGTTTGAGGCATTCGCCGGCGCATGGGGCGCGGCGCTCGACAACCAGGCAACCCAGATCGAGCAGCGTTCCGAGGGGATCGCAAATAATGGCGGCGATAGCCCCTCGGCCATCACGCAGTTGACCGCTGAGTCGATGCGGATGAGCTTTATGGCGCAAAGCAGTCACACCTCGCTCGACAGCGTTTCCAAGGCGCTCGAAACCATGGCACGCAAGGGTTGATCCGCGATGAGCCTTGAATCCATCATCGGCGCCCTTGCAGGCGCAGCCGGCGGCGGGATCGGTGAGCGGGTCATCGCTCTCGGGCCAAGCGGGGGTGCAAATGCGGGCGCCAGTTCCGTGACCGGAACATCCGCAGCTGGATCACCGGAGGCCGACAAGTTCGCGGCCGCCATCGAACAGGCCCGGTCGGCCGGCGGCGGGATACGCGCCGAACTGCCCGCGCCGGTCGGCAATATGCTGCGCGCGCTTGACGGGATCGACGTTCAGGCCCGCTCTGTCACCGATTATGCCGAAGCGGCTCAGCTGAGCGGCGGGGAACTGACACCGGGCGAAATCGTCCAGCTGACAATGCAGTGCCAGGAATTCATGTTCCAGTGCCAGCTCACCTCCAACATTGCCAATCGCAGCGCCGATGGCGTGCAGCAACTGTTCCGCCAGCAAGGGTAGGCCCACGCATATGACATCACGGATAAAGCAGCTTTTCGCAGGCCTACTCCTCGCTTTCGCGCTGACCGCGTGCAGCGGGCAGGAGCTCTACCGCGACATTGAGGAGCGCGAAGCGAACGAGATGATCTCGGTGCTGATGCGTGCCGGGATCGAGAGCAGCAAAAGTCCGGGCGATAAAGGCTCTTTCACGGTCAGCGTTGCCGAGTCCGATTTCGCCCAGGCGGTCGATGTCTTGCGCCAGCACGGATTGCCCCGGCAAAGCTTTGAATCGCTTGGCACAGTGTTCGAGAAAGAGGGCTTTACATCCACCTCTCTGGCAGAGCGCGCCCGGCTTACCTTTGGCACCAGCCAGGAGTTGGCCAACACGATCAGCCAGTTCGACGGCGTGATTGAGGCGCGCGTGCACCTTGCCCTGCCGGAAGCGGACGCGCTGACCGGAACCGCCAACCCGCCCTCTGCATCGGTGTTCGTCAAATATCGCGAAGGCATGGACCTGCCTGCGCAAACCGCTGCGATCAAATCGCTGGTAACAAACAGCATTGAAGGGCTCGATTACAACAAGGTCTCAATCGCGATGACAGAGACAAAACCGTTGCCCGCCATGCCCGAAGACGCATTGGGCGACATGTTTCGCAGTACGCTGATCCCGTTGGTGGGCGTGCTGGGATTATTGCTGCTGCTCGCATCAGGCTGGCGCTATTTTTCCTTGCGCGGCGCACGCAAGAGCGCTGAGCGACGCAGGCGCCCAGATGCAGAAGCCTCCACGGACGGCGCCGCGGACAGGGCCACCATCGCGCAGATCGACGAGGCTCTGCGCGCGTCAGAGCCAGCGGAATAATCCAGAAGATGCATGGTAGGGTCGCATCGAATGACGCCGGTGATTGCAGTGGCCTGTCGCCGCGTGCGATCAGGTTTGAGCGCAGATTGCGGGGCGGGCACGAACCCGGTTTTGCCGATCTGGTGCGCCAGCGTCAGGCCACACTCAGTGCCACTGAAAACGGTGACCGGTTGTTCATGACCCTAGCTCTTCTTCAGGCGAAACCCGCGCTTGATCGCGAATTGAGCGGCGCGGTCCTGCAACAGCTGGCGAAAGCTGTGGGGGAAGACGTGCTGGATGCAATCCGCGAGATCGACCAGCCCAACCTCTCGGCCGATATACTCGTCTCCACGCTCCCCCCGGTATCCGCGCTCGCCGCGCGTGGACGAGGGCTGCTGGCGACAATCGACGAAGACCCGCAGATCGCAAGCCTTGCCCAATGCGCAGATGAGATCTTGCGCGATCTTCAACCTCGCGATGCAGCACCAGCATCATGAGCGGCCCTATCCTGTTTGGCGAAAACCTCGTCACCCTTCCTTCCGCGCGCATCGCCCGCCGCGATGTTGCAGCTTTGCAAGAGGCTGATGCACTGCTGGCAGAGGCAAAGCGCATTCGGGATGAGGCTGCCGCGCAATCCGAGGCAGCCCGCGCCGAAGGGTATGCAGACGGCCAACAGGCGGCACGCGATGAACTCGCCACTGTTCTGGGCGATACTTTACAAACGCTGGCTGAAGGCTTTGCGAAAGAGAATGAACGAAGGGCGCAGCATGTTAGCGAAGCTGCGATGGAAGTCGTCACGCAATTGATCGGGCGGCGCGAGACGCCGGAAATCGTAACCGGCCTCGCCGCCCGGACGCTTTCGACGCTGGGTGCGGGTGACAGCGAATGTATTATTGAGCTCTCTCCCGATATGGTGGATCCGGTGCGCGAGCGGCTTCCCCATCTGGTGCGTGATACGCGCGAGGTCCGGATTGAGGCCAATGAGACGCTTGGCACGCTGGGATGCCGCGTGCTTTCAGGCGAAGGCGTAATCGTGGCCGATCTCGACACCCAGCTCCAGACATTGCGCCAGCGCTGGGGTCTGGATCAGCGTCCCGAGACTGCGCCCGATAGTGATGGGGCCGGATGATGGCCACGCGCGATCTGACGCCAGCCAATGAATACGCCAGTGCAAGTGCGGCGTCCGGCAAACCGGCGAGCCTGCTTGAGGGCCTGCGCGCACCGTTATTTGAACAACGCGGGCGACTGATCGGAGCGGTTGGCACCACTTTGCGTGTGCGCGGCGTACGTGCGCGTATCGGCGATCTGGTAGAGATCATGGGCGGCGCCGATGAGGTGCGACTTGGCGCGGAAGTGGTCGGTTTTGAAGGCAATGACCTGTTGCTGACCCCGCTTGGCGATCTGCGCGGGCTTCGCAGCGATGTTGAGGTGGTGCTGCGCGAAATGGCGGACAGGGTGCCCGCGCATGAAGGCCTGTTGGGCCGCGTGCTCAATGCCAAGGGCGCGCCCATTGACGGGCTTGGCCCGGTTGCGCCTGCTCCCGACAGGCCGATGGTTGCGCCCTCGCCTTCGCCCATGGAACGCCGCGCAATCAAGACACCACTGGAAAGCGGCATTCGCGCGATTGATGGCCTGCTCACCATTGGCGAGGGGCAGCGGCTAGGCATCTTCGCAGCGGCAGGCGGCGGCAAGTCGACACTGTTGGCGATGCTCGCCCGGCGCGCGCGCGCGGACGCGATTGTCATTGGCATGATCGGTGAGCGTGGCCGCGAAGTGCCCGAATTTATCGAAGACGCTCTGGGCAGGGAGGGTCTTGCACGCTCTGTCGTTGTCGTCGCAACCTCGGATCAACCCGCCATGGAACGCGTGCGCGCCGCCCGCTCCGCCACTGCGATTGCAGAGGGGTTTCGCGCTCAGGGAAAGCATGTGCTGTTGTTGATGGACAGCGTCACCCGTTATGCCCGCGCGCTGCGTGAAATCGGCTTGGCGGCAGGCGAACCGGCAGTGCGGCGCGGCCTGCCCCCTTCCGTTTTTGCCGAGTTGCCGCGCCTGTTTGAGCGAGCGGGCAGCGACCGCCATGGCACAATCACCGCGCTCTACACCGTGCTGACAGAGGGTGAAGAGGAAGACCCCGTGGCCGAGGAAGTGCGATCGCTGCTGGATGGTCATATCATCCTCTCGCGCAGTCTGGGCTCGCGCGGGCACTACCCTGCGATTGATGTGGGAAGCAGCCAGTCACGCCTGTTCCGTAAACTGGCAGGGACTGGCCAGATCGCTGCCGCCGAAGCCGTGCGCGCGATGCTAGCCAAGCTCGACGATATCGAGATGCTGCTGCAAATGGGCGAATATGAGCGAGGGTCCGATGCGCTCGCCGATGCGGCTCTGGATCAGCGCGAGGCGATTGAGACCTTTCTGCGACAGCGCCCTGACGAAGCGAGCGACACCGCCACCACTCTTGCGCGGTTGCGCGCCATCGGGGAGACCATCCTGTGAATACGCTCGCTGACAAACGTCGCCTCGCACAGGCACAGCGTATCACTGACGTGAAGCGCCGCCGCGCTGAGCGCGAGCGGGTCGAAGCAAAGCGCATCGAACGCGAAGCTCAGGAGCGGGCAGAAGCAGCCCACGCACAGCGCGGCGAAGCCCAGGAACAACGCGCACAGGCCCGCTCCGCCTTTTTCAAACATAACGGCGACCCGCAGGCCGAAGTCTGGCTGATCGCGAGCGAAATGCGCGAAAAGCACGCGATCAGCGAAGTCTGCATTGCACAGGACAAAAGCGCCACCGCGATCACGCAAGCCACCGCCGCGCGGCGCGAGCATGAGCGGCTGCACGAACGCGCGGCGCTGATGGATACGCGGATGATTGCGATTACCCGCGACATCGCAAACCGCGTGCAGAACCGCGAGGACGAGGACATGCAGGAGCGCAGCCGATGAATTCACCCTCAGCTGCCTCGGGCAAGCCGCCCTCCCCTGCGCCGTCACCCAGCCAGAATGCTTCACGCGAGCCCTCACGTGAGCCGCCGCGCAAACAGGCCGAAGCCCGCTCTGCAAGGGAACGGTTCTCTGCGAGGCTGGAACAGGGCGGCGAGAGGAGCGCTAGCGGCACCGACAAATCCTCGCTCCAGGATGCTTCAGGCCGGGATCGGGTCGGCGGCTCCGGCGAACAGAGTGGCGGATCGGGTGGCTCCGGCAATGGCGGCGGTCCGGGAGGAGACCAAGGCGGAGGTTCGCAGTCGGAATATGCGCTGGCGCAGGCTGCTCTTGGGCTACAATTTCATGGCGTGAGCGCAATCACCGCCACTGCCGCCGCAGGTGCGCCTGTCCTCGACACCGCAATGTTGGAAAGGATGGCCGCGCAGATTGCGGAAAGCTGGCCCAGTAGTGGCAGCAGCAGCACCGCTCAACAGGCAACCGTCACCTTCCCGGAAGGCGCAATCGCACACAGCGCGCATATCATCCGCCAGCCTGATGGCGGCATGGCTGTGCGCATAGCCGGGCTCGATCCAAAGCTTGCCGCGCTTAAGCATGCGCAGCTGCAATTGCAATTGTCCGGGGCGCTCGCGCGGCGGCGGTTGAAAGTGAATTCGCTGCGCTTTGAAAGCGCGGATCAGCCAGCCTCTGGTCAGGTTTTTCGCGGCGGCGGTGTTTCGGCGATCCCGCGCGTTGTCTGATCGATCTGGGCAATAGAGCCCGAAAGCGTCTCTTCAGCTGGCGTCCCTTCATGATCGAGGATCACCCGCGCGATCGCATCAAGTGACGCAGATCCGGGACGCGCCGCCAGCAAGACCGCGCTTTCCTGCACAAACCCGCCAAGGGAACGCGCCAGCAAACCTTCATCGAGGGGTCGCGCATTCAATTCACCGGCCAGTTCGCGCGCGGTGCCGAGGATATCGTAAATGTCCTCTCCCTCCCGAAAACTGTCAGGGCGCTCGCCATCGCTTTGCGCATCGTCCAGAAGGTGGAATTCACGCGCAACGCGTCCGGCAACCTTGCCTGCCAGTTTCCGCAGCGCGCCGCCGGTGCGATTGCCGCCAGCGGATGAGCCGCTCCGGCCTATCGCGGCGGCGCCGGTGACACCGCTGGGACGGATCGAGCCGACCATAGAGCTTAATTCGCCTTGCCAGAGGCTTTGGCCACCTGACCAATGGATTTGAGGGCGCCAGGCGAGGCAACAAAGCCAGCCGCTTTCATCGCCGCTGTCGGCCATTCGCCCGAGGCAAACTTGGCGACAATCTCTTCCTGTGCAGGCGGTGGCCAGCTGGGCGCTTTCGCCCTCGCCTGTTCCAGCAGCCGCAAACGGATCGGCTCCTGCGCCTTGTCCTTGGCAGGTTCCATCAACCTTGTCGCTGGCAACGCGCCTTTGTTCGAGACGAGCCAGGGGTTGGCCCCGCCCGCCATCAGCGCCTCTGCCGAGCGATAATCTCCAAACCGGATTGCGGCGAGCAGCGGTGTCGTCCCAATCGCATCTGCGTGGTTCACATCCGCGCCCGCCTTCACCAGCAGCGCGACCGAATCCGCACGTTCATAATAAAGAATCTCACGCAGAGGGGTGGTGCCATCGCGCGGGTGCGCGTCGGGCGCCGCGCCCGCCTGAAGCAGCATAGTCGCCATCACCAGATCATCGGCGAGCAGGGCATACATCAGCGCATTGCCAGGCGGGATGCCATCAGGATCCGCGCCAAGCTCCAGCAGCGCGCCGACCATCTGCGCATCGCAGCGCGCAATCGCAAAGGTAAGCAGCCCGCCTGTATTGCCATCCGATGCCCGCTCTCCGTCGGCAAGTATCCTGTGCGTGTCGAGCAGTTTGGGATTGGCCCGAACCAGCGCACCGACCGCATCAATATCGCCATCATTCAGCGCATCGTAAACACGCCGCCCATCTTCGCCATTGCTAAGGTGGGAACGCACCTTTTCAACGGTCGGCAAGGACGGTTTGGACCGTTGGAAACAGGACGATCCCGCAGTCACCGGCGTACAACTCCCACAAGCAGCGCCGATCAGCGCGGCAATTGAAATTGCAAATGCACTGGTGCGGCTAGACATTGGCGCGCATCATAGGGGCAGCATCCGCCCGCGCCAAGTCAATTGCCGCGAAGGCTGGAAATCACATAATCCATGCCGTGGCGTGCAACGGGGTTGTCCTGATACCAGCGCATCCCTTCGGGCCGCACGGGGTCGAGCTGGACCCGATCGCCAAAGGCTTCGGGTGCATCAACCACCTCTCGGCCGACAATGCCGCCCGCAGCGCCGCCCACGGGTCCGCCAAGCCAACTGCCAAGACCGCGCCCGATAAGGCCGCCGATCATCTGGTCCCCGCCATCCTGCAACATCGAGAGTACATCGCCGCGGACATAGACCGCGCTGATATCCGGCACATCAAGCAGTCCGTCAGCCGCCGCAATCGTCTGGGCCGCGTCAATCGTGTTCTGGTGCAGGCCAGCCGCGTTGAATGTGGTCGCATCCATCTCCGCTGCGAGCGCGGCAGCCGACGCAAGGCCTCCGCCCAGCGAATGACCGGTGATCGTAACCCGCGCGCCCTCGGGCACGACAAGACTCTCTCCAATTTCAAGCGCGCGGTTATAATGATCTGTTTCAAGACCCACGCTTTGTCGCCCGTTCGCGACCCAGTCGCTCTGCGTCGGCGTTGATCCACGAAATGCGACCGTGTAACTGGTCTGACCATTGATTTCCTGAACATATACCTCGGCGCGGAATTCAGACGTTGGCGATGCCAGCATGTCCGGCGTCAGGCCGACCTCGGCGAGCTGCTGGGCGGTGGCCTGCGTCCAACCCTGAGGCGGGCCAATCTCGCCGTAAGTCGCCTGCGCCATCTGCGCGAGCTCTAACGTCGAAGGTGGCGGCGGGGCAGTGTTGTTGAGTTGTGCCAGCTCAACCTGCGGTTGAGCGCCGACAGGCAAATCACCCTGAGCCTGAGCAGGTTGCGCAATCGGACCTTGCGCCAATTCCAGCGAGCCGGTCTCAAGCGCACGCTGGGCGGCCTCGACCCGGTCTGTGCCCGCAGCGGAAAGGTCGGACGGGCCAGCACCCCGCGAACCATCAGACCCCGAGACACTGTTTGTGCCCGAATTGCCCGATACATCGTTTGAACCACCTATCGCCATGGCGCACTCCGCTAAAATTCGGCCTCTCGTCGGAATGCCATAAGGGCAGTGAGCCTGTCTCTATACGTTATGCAGAGGGGGCTTTTGGCGCGGCCCCGGACACTGGGAAGAAGGCCCTAAAAACGCTCCCAGATCGTGGCGAGCAAACGGTCGTCCAGCTCGATTTCCTCCATGCGCGGGAAGGGATTGCCAACACCGCATTCCCCGGCTGCGCGGGCGAGGCCTTGTCCTTCTATGCGGGCGCTGCGCCCGGTGATCTCAATCAGCGGATCCTCAACGCTTGGAGAAGGTGGCGGACTTCGCCGCCGTCGGCGCGAGCGGGATCGCGGTGTTTCCGCCGCAAAGCCGATCTGGGCCTGCTCAATGTCATAGGAGAGGTCCGCTTGCTCAAAGAAACACCCCTCCAACGCAACACCTTTGGCCTGAATACCCCCCTCCCCGTCACTGCGAACGATCACCGCTGCAACCGCCTGATCCAGCAACACAGGCAGCACTCGCCCGTAAAGGCCCGGCGCATCCTTGTCGGTCGGAAAAGCCGCTTCGCGTGAAAGGAACAGTCGGTATCCCCGATCCGAGAGCCAGGGCGGTTTGCCCAGCGCCATACGCAGGTTTTTCTGGCGGGTCCGGTATGCGGTCGTCACACAAGTGGTCTGTTCTTCGGGATTGGTGAAGGCAAGGCACGAATCGCGCCCTTCCACCCATGTCCGAAAACGGCGGTCATAGTCCGCAGGATCGCTGCCCTCGGCAGTTCTGGCCTGACGTTCGAGCAACGCAACCGATCGCAACAGGTTCTTTGTCGCACTGCCCGGTATATCGCATGCTATTGCCAGCGCGGTCCGCGGTGTGCCGGATTCAGGCTCGACTACGGGGCACACTTCAAGCTCCTGCTCGGCGATTTCAGCGACCTTTGTGAGCTGCTTCACCTCTCCCGGGAACAACATGACCGCCCGTCGCAAGGACCGCAGCACAACCGGACCGACAAGCTTCGATCCCTCTAACAAGCGGACATAATCCAGAGACAGCTCTGTCTGATCGACGCGCGCGCCTGCAAGATCAAGATCGGCGGCGTAGAAGGAGTGCAAGCTGGCCCGCCGCAGATTGGCGTCTTTCATGGTTATGCCCGCACGTTCCAAAGGGCATCCATCCATCGGCGAGGTGCCGCACACGAAGCGGAAATCGGTAAGGTCTGCGCCGGTCAGATTAAGCTCGCGCAGCGACCCTTCCCATCCCCCGTCCAACCTGCCCTGCGTCCACCGGGCCTGACGCGCATCGACCAGACCAAGCTTAACATCGCGGAACAGCACATTCGTCAGCTGCGAGCGCGCCATCTTCGCGCCGGTCAGATCGACATTAACGAAACCCAGCCCTTCGGCCTCCAATCCGGTCCAGTTCGTCTGGCTGAGATCGGTGCCAAAGAAGCACATATTGTACAGTTTGGCCTTGCTGAAATCTGCGCCGACAAAGCTGCCTCCGGACACGAAAATAGTCCCCGCACGGGTCTTGCGCCGTATCCGTTCAAGCTGGCGAATCTTCGTCAGGCCCGATGCGTCAATCGCGAAGCCCGGTTCACCCTCCCCCAGATCAGGTGCGTTGGCCTGACAGCTGTCTTCGGGCTGGATCACGGGTTCAAACAGATTGCTCTCGCCAAGGCGTTGGGCCGTGACGATGATCGCTCCGGTGTCGCGGGCAAAATCATCGCCGAGCACGCCATTGCCGCGATCATCAGTACTGATCGGAGAGTTTTCTGAACTGCTTTGTTGTTCGCTTACCTCGTTTTGCGCTTCGAGCGGTCCAGCGACAAAAACGAATGCCGCCGCGACCATGAACAGCCAGAATGCGCGCATGCGCTTGTTGCTGCCTGATGCAAGACTTCGAGCAGTATATAGGGTCAAAGAATGCTCCCGTACTTCAGTTCATCGAGGTTTTGCAGAGCTTTATGACGCAAGCAGGACTCGGGCTCGCAGTTCTTGTCGCTCAAGACCTTGCCCGTGACAAGGCCAGGCTTCGCGGCCGAAACAGCTCCTCTACACGTTTTGCAGATGCCCGGCTGTTCGCATCACCGTTATCGTCATCATCGATCTCATTGTTGTGAAAGAGTGTTGCGCGGTGAACGGTATCACAGGTGCAAGTCAGGAATTGGGCAGCAACCGGGCAGATAGCCTGCCGCCCAGCAGTTTCGAGACGCTCGACCGGCTTGATGATGGTTTTGCCCAGCCTCCTGCGGGAATGACGCGCAGCGAGTGGATAGAACAGGCCCGCACCAGCACCAATCCCGAAATGCGCGCATATTACGACGAGCTTGTCACCCTGGCGGGCGGGCGCACCGATGATGCGGCTTTGAATCAGGTAATCGACCGGTTTCAGGCGCTCCAGAGTGCATCCACCGCAGGCGAAGTTGTCGCCGCAGAGCGCGGTATGCTCGATCAGGTCATGACGATGCTCAATCGCTTTGATCCGATTGATCGCCTGCTTGACGCCGTACAGCCTCAGATCGCCAGCCTGGCGCGGGAAGCCGGGCTGGGCGAGACGCAGTGGGGCGCATCGTTGCAACGGGTGCTGGATACTCCCGGCACGATCGGCGCTTTTCGCGATGGCTTGCGTTCAGGGATGCTGGCGGGCGCGCGGGATATGGTCGTGGGCACGCTGGAACTGGCCGGACGCGCCATTCAGTATGGCGCGGACAACTCGCTTTCCGGATATGCGGGGGACGCTCTGCGAGGGCTTACCGGCGATCTTCCCGGCGTGCTTGATGCGGTGATCCCTTCGGCCAATCGGGGGCAGGCGACCAGCCAGGCGCTTGAGAATATGGGCGCGGCGGTGGGCGAATATATCAGCGCAGTGGCGGCTGATCCCGGCAAACTGACTGCGGATTTAATGAACGCCATCGAAGGGCAATGGGACCGGCTCGAAGCCTCCCATGCTGCGGCGGCTGCGCAAGGCGATCAGGCGCTTGCAGAGTGGTGGGGTGAGACTGTCGGGCGCGTCACGTTTGAAGTCGCCTCTACCTTCGTGCCGGTGGCGGGACAGGCTGGCAAGGGCGCCCGGATCGCGGATACGGCAGGCGATCTGGCCGATATGGCCAGCGATGCAGCGCGCATTGCCGACCGGGCTGATAGCGCATTCGACGCGGCAGACGCTGCTGGAGATGCTGCATGGATCGCCGACGGCGCGGAAACGGCTCTGGATGCGACTCGCGCGGCAAGGGCGGGTCAGGTGCTTGAACACAGCTTTGGCGGCAACACGGTGCGCTATACTTATGATGCGCAGGGACGACTTGCCTCTGCGCGTGCGCAGTTGACCGAAGTGTTCAGCGACCTTGATCGCAGCAATGCTGAAGTCCGCGCCCAGCGGGAGGTCGCCGCGCGAGGCATTGACGGGGATCAGGGCGGCCACGCAGTTGGTCACCGGTTCTTGAGCGATCAGGGTGAGCGGGCCATGTTCCCGCAAAACGGTGTGCCGCGCTTCGCCGAGATTGACGGCAACACGGTACGCCTCAAGAATCTTAACAGCGGCGCTTTCGCCCGATTGGAAAACGAGATCGCCGACTGGATCAGGGCAGGGGGCACCGTCGATTACAGGATTAGCTTCAGCGAATTTGATGGTGTACGCCCCGGACATATCGAGGTTTCCTATCGCGTAATGGATGAGGCAGGCGATGTGGTATTCCGCAACACGCGAGGTTTCGCGAATGAAGCGGGTCAGACTTTCAACCGCGTTGCTTCTGGCGATATGGCCCAATACTTTGAGTAGCGCCCCGGCCAACGCTCACACAGAAAAGGCAATCGTAATGCAACAGTCGGAACTCGACGGGTCCAACATCTTCATGGCTGAGTTTGCCAGCCTGCTTTTGAGGAGCGAGGATCTGGAAGGGGACTGGGATGCTGCGGCGCTGTCAGTGATTCTGGACGGCACCTCATACGATTCGTCGGGCTTCAAATACCGCAGCGATGGCAAGGCGATACCCATCGCTCCCGAAGGCAAGGAGCTGTACGACAAGCTGATCGCCTTTCGCGATTTTCAGGCTGAACAATCAGGCGGCGCGCCATGGAAAGCCTGTCTGATCCAGATCGAACGGGCTTCCGCTTCGTTCGAGATCAAGGTTGAGTATGATGACCCGATGCGATGGAAAATCACGCCGGCAAATCTCAAGGAAATGCGCGAAGCCCTGCGCCCCTGAGCATTGTGCGCGCGCGGTAAGCGAAGGCCGCCGCGCGGAGGCAATGTGATCCTCAGGGCGCCAACCGCGCCGCTCCCCGATGCGCGGTCCCGAAGCTTTTTGCGCAGTTTTGCGCCGACGCATCGGCGTGGGCTCAGCGTGATCATTTCCTTACTTGATGCCCATACAAGGCAATAAATTCCTAAATGAAACCAATTGCAATTGGTGTACATTCCGTTACATTTCCAATTCTAGTCAAAGAGACTCGGGCGATTACAGGAGTTAACAAACAAAACTGATCGGATTGGCAGCGCTATTGTGCGCGTGCTTTGGTTGGGCGGGTAAAACAAGGGGAAATTTCATGAGAAAACTGCGTTATCTGACGGGTGTTGGTCTTGTCGGTCTTGTTGGAGGTTTATTGTCCGCGCCGTTGAGTGCGGCCGAGACCTCGGAGGCGAGTGACGAAATCTCGCTTGAGGCACAGGGCACGTTCCAGGGTTTCACGATTGAGGCACCGCAAGTCTCCGTTGATCTGCCCGATGTCTCGCAGCTTCCCGATTTTACCGTCCGCCGCTCGATTGAGGGACGACCGGTTCCCCCATCACCGGAAATCGTTGTCCGCGATGATGTGGGACTTGAGGGTTCGGTCGATGTCGACAACACCCAGCCATCGGTCGTACAGATGTTCATCCGGAACAACGCGACCGGCGGGGTACGCTTCAACTGCACCGGAACCGTGATCAATCCGCGCACGATCCTGACGGCCGCGCACTGCCTCAACTCGGTATCTTCGGAGAATTACGGGACCACCGATGTAGGTGCCGAATCTGTTCTGGTTGCAACCGGTATCGATACCAGCACGCGCATTTTCGAGTTTCTCGATTTTGGCACCGGCTACGCCGATGGCGGGGCGGCGGTCAGCACAGATGTGATCATTCACCCCTCTGCCAATCAGGAAGATGGCGGCCTGCCATTCCCGTGGGCAGATGTTGCGTTTGTGGCGCTCGATGCGCCAATTACCGACGTGCCCGCAATGCCGATCCTGCTATCGCCTTTGAGTGAGCTGACGCATGTCATTCAGGTCGGCTATGGAGGCTTTGGAACGGCGGCTACCGGAGATATCGGGATCGGGTTTCTGCGCCGTGTGGGCGAGAATATGCTCGGCGCGCAAGCCTCGATCGCTGACTTGATCGACACGACATTTCCCGACGACGCACCCAGCGCGCAGCGTTTTGGCGAGGTTTCGCAGGTCTATCACTTTACCGATTTCGACAACCCGTTCCGCACCCAGGAAGAGATCGACGGCTGTGAGTTTACCGGCTCAAACATTTCATGTGCGTCGATCGCTGCCGTGCAGGCGATTGACTGGTTCGACGGCGACGCCCTCCCCAACGAGGTTGCTACGGCGGGCGGTGACAGCGGTTCACCCCTGATCGCCGACCAACTGGGCGGTCCTCCCGTGATCACTGCCGTTCTGAGCGGCGGGTTCGACTTTTTCGGTATCGGCAACACCTACGGCGATATCAGCTTTTACAATCCGCTGTTCCCGTTCTTCGAATTCATCACGGAGAACACACCGTACAAATATGTCTCTGCCAAGGCTGGCTTTGGCAGGTGGTCGGATCCCGGTCACTGGACGCAGGATCTCGACCCCGGTTTTCTGATCGACGATGGAACGGGCACTCTCGTGAATGGCCTTCCCGAAGGATCGGAGCCCGGCGTTTTCGCGACCGGACCCAAACTCGGCACCATCCTTGGTCAGGATATCTCCGGTAACGAAGGACTTCAATCCATCGCTCTGCCGCCTGAAGATACGCCCAATTTTGGCGCGAACCTGCCGGAATCCTCTGCGCTGCTCGGGCCGGGTTCAACCGGTTTTGTCCCGAACAACACCGACGGCACGCCGGGCGTATCCTTCGAAGCGCCCGCGCAGTATTTCGATGTCATCCTGAACCGGTTCGGGCGCACCACGGTCGATATTGATGTGGAGATTGACAAGCTGACGCTGGATCACCGCTTTGCGACTTTCGATCTTCCTGAAGACCGGACCTTCAACACGATCATCGGTTACGAGCAATTCAATGGGCTCGCGACAATTGACGGGCAGTTTGGCGCTGGCCTTGTCGCCCTGTTTGGCGGAGTTCTGACCGGAGACGGCACTATTGCAAGTGATGCGGTCTTCAACCTTAGCGCTGGAATTGCGCCGGGCGGGCTGTTGACCACCGGCACGCTGACGATTGATGGAGATTACATCCAGTCGAGCGGGGGCACCTATCTGGCCAACGCGGTCAGTCGGGGGCGCACCATTACAAGCGACCTGCTGTCAGTCACGGGCGATGCGAGCCTTGCCGGAAATCTGATCGTCACCGGGATCGGGCGCCTGCGTTATGGTGATGAGTTCACCGTTCTCAGCGCCAATTCGGTTCTGGGCGAATTCGATGACACGCTGCTCGTCACCTTCTCCCCGTTACTATTTGGCGAATCCAGAGTGGATGGCGGCGATGTTGTGGTCGATGTGAAAGCGCTCAGGCTGCGAGACTTGTTCGCCAATTCCCGCAACTTGCAGTCTGTCGGCGAGGCAATCGACACACTGCGGTTCGGTGGGCGGTTCAACGAGTTCGCAGGCCTGTTCGATTTGGTCGACGGAGCCGGCATCCAATCACTGGTCCCGACGCTCAATGCTCTCATGCCGGTCAGCGCCTTCAATCAGTCGACGATTGCGACCAATTTCTCGCAGCGCTTCACCGGTCAGCTGGCACAGCGCACCTTGTCGATCCGTGGCGGCAGCAAAGGTGCTGCGGGCTTTTCATCGGCAGGTGGCATCGGGGCCGGAATTGCCCAGACAGGCGGCGGCGCATCCGGGCAAGGGGACAGTCCCTTTGGCTTCTTCAGTACGGTCAGCGGCCAATATCTGGTCAGCGCGGCAGAGCGCAACACCGGGGCCAACGCGTTGGAAGAGGCTGCGTTTACGCAAGCGGGCGAGCTGACGCTGGGCGCGGATATGCGCATGAACGACGATCTCACGATCGGTTTTGCCATGACCAGCATCCGCAACGGCGCGGCGGTCAATGGTCTGCGCCAGCGTCAGGATGACACCAGCCTTTCGGGCGCAGTCTATGCCGCTTTGCAGAAGGGCAATGCCTTCACCGACATGTATTTTGGCTTCTCGCGTCAAAACATCGGGGTGGAGCGCGAGGTGCAAGGCAATGTCGATCTGGCATTTGACCAGGTGCAGGGCGTGGCGAATGGCCGCCAAAGCTTTGGCGGGATGCGGGCAGGCTATGCTTTCGGCATCATCAAAGGCCTCGAAGTCGGCCCTGTCGCCAGCATTGACTACGTGCGCAACGATCTGGGTGGCTTTACCGAATTTGGAGCCGGACAATTCGGGCTGACCGTGCTGGATCGCACGTTCACCTCGGTCGGAGGCAAAGCCGGATTGATGGCGTCGCTCGAAACGCAGGTTGGTCGTAAAGGCCGGATCAGCGCGTTCGGTTCGGCGGCCTATGCCCGCGAACTGGCCGATACGCAGGATGTCGTGACCGCAACCTTTGCCGGAGCGTCCGACGTGCCGTTCTCCATCGTCAACACACTCGATCCCGACTGGGTTTCGATGACAGCGGGAGTGGACTTCACGCTAGGATCGCGCTTCAGCGTCGGCCTCAGCGGCCAGTCTGATCTGGGCCGCGGCATCCTGACCAACAATCAGGCGCGCCTGAACCTCAACTGGAAGTTCTGAAGCAAGCTTCTGATATCATGGCGAGTGGCTGCCGTGCCGGGACAAAGCGTCCCGCGCGCCAGCCACTCACCATTTCTCGCTACCGTTCATATGTGATGCGCAGATGCGATGATGCTTTTGCTGCCAACTCGCGGGCTTGGCCGGTGGTTTCTGCGCTCGCCAGGGCGACGCCCATTCTTCTGTAGGGGCGCGTTGCAGGTTTGCCGAACAGGCGGATGTCGATGCTTTTATCCACCGAAAATGCAGCCTCCAGCCCCTCAAAGCCGAAACGGTCGCTGTCGCGGTCAGCCAGAATTACACTTGATGCGCCCGGCGTCGCCACGATCGCATCTGGCACGGGAAGGCCCAAAATGGCTCTTGCGTGAAGATCGAATTCCGTCAACTTTTGCGAAGTCAGCGTCACCATTCCGGTATCATGGGGCCTTGGCGAAAGTTCGGAAAAGATCACCTCTTCGCCGCGCACAAAGAATTCCACTCCATAAAGGCCCCAGCCACGGCCCGCCCCTTGCAAAGCCATGACCACTTTGCCTGCCATCGCCTTTGCATTCTCAAGCGCGTTTGCGGACATTGCCGCTGGCTGCCAGCTTTCCTGATAGTCTCCGCGTTCCTGCCGGTGGCCGATTGGTGGGCAGAACGTAATGCCATTCTTGTGGCGCACGGTGAGCAAAGTGATCTCGTAGTCGAAGTCGATAAACTGCTCGACAATCACTCTGGCCCGGTCGCCGCGCATATTCGCGACGGCATAATTCCATGCGCCTTCCAGCTCGGCCGCGCCAGAGACCTTGCTCTGGCCCTTGCCTGAGGAGGACATCACCGGTTTGATGACGCAAGGAAAGCCCGCATGGTCCGCCGCGCTCTTCACTTCGTCCAGACTGGTTGCATAGCGATAACGCGATGTCGTCAGGCCCAGATCTTCAGCGGCCAGATCGCGGATTGCGTCGCGGTTCATGGTCAATTGGGCCGCGCGGGCGGAGGGAACGACGGTAAATCCATCGCGCTCCAGTTCAACCAGAACTTCGGTTCGAATAGCCTCGACTTCGGGGACAATCAGGTCGGGTTGATGCTTTAGCACCGCTGCACGAAGAGCGTCGCCATCAAGCATCGGGAAAACCTCGCAATCATCGGCCAATTGCATAGCAGGCGCGTTGTCATAGGCATCGCAAGCGATGACTTTCGCACCCAGCCGCTTTGCCGAGATTGTGAATTCGCGTCCCAGTTCGCCTGAACCGAGCAGGAGGATCTTTGATATATGGACCATAGCTCAACGCCCTAACGCCGGCATACTGCCTGTCAAAGGGGGCGAGTTAAAAGCGGCGCGTTAGCCCAACGCTGCTCGGGATGCGCTTACCGGGATCCGGCTCGCTTGGGCAACCTGCATCCCACCGCGCGCGCGCGCCATAACAAGAGCAAGCTCCGCCTGCCTCAGGGTCCAATCGACGCTGCACTCAATTGTCGAGAGGCCGGCACTCGCTGACAAGCGCGGTGCACGAACGGAGGATGTCAGGGCCAGTGAACCAAAGGTCGAAAGCACGTCTTCAGCCCATTCGCGGGCGGCGTGGTTGCTAAAGCCCGGTAGCATCACACAGAACCGCTCGGCATCGAACTGCGCCAGATCATGGTCCGAATAGGCCATCGCTTCCAGAAACTTGGCAAAACCCCAGATGATCTCGTCCGCCGTACGCTGGCCATACTGCATGAATATGGCGCGCATCCGGTCCACTTCGAACAGAGCCATTGCCCCGCTTTGCCCTGATGCGAGCTGGCGCCGCAGGGCAGCGCAAAAGGCATGCCGGTTGGACAGTCCCGTTAGGGGATCAATGAGAGCGCGGGAGTAGATTTCGCCCTCCAGCGCCCGCAACCTTTCAACCGAACGCAAAAGGCCCAGAGCCCCCGCGGGCTTGCCATGGTCATCAGTGACGGGGCGAAGGCTGATCGCAAACCATGACGGCTGATGCGCCACTTCACAGTCCTCCCCTGATCCCGTTAATCTGAGCGGGAATTCGAGCCAGTCAGCAAGCCCGTTCACATCATCGCCCGGCTCCAGCACCTTGGCGGTATAGCTGGCGAGCGCGTCTGTGTAAGGCGCTTCCGCTAGGTCTGAGACATGCGGCTTTAACAGCAATTGCGATAAGTCATGGCCAATATTGGCGATGTTGGCAGAGGCGGTCTCCAGAAAGCCCCTGATATCAAGCCTGATGACTATGTCGCCTGTTGTCTCTTCAATCAGCCCGTGCAGGGCCGTCCCCTCCGCAACACTAAATCCCATTTGCATGCCGCAATGCCCCCGGCTTGATGATTGCCCCAGTTTGCGAACGATACTTGATTTAGCCAGCAACTAACACGGATGCCCATATCCACTAATTGCTCGGCGAACTACGCCACTAATAGCTAAATCAGTTAGTTTGATTGTCTAAATCGACTAAATATCGAATCACGAACAAGTTTGTTTACCATATTTATTCAATATGGCACCCTTTTTGAGGTTCATCACATGGTCAACGCATTCAGACTTCGATCATAATACGAACCTTTGATGGGTGCGTTCCATAAGCCGTGGCAATACGTAAGCGGCATTCCTGCACCAGAGCTGTGTGTTGTCCGTCGCCCAGACGGTCTTCGAGATCTTGCACAGAAACGCCCAGAACTTCGGCAATCTGCCCCATCCGATCAGGCAGCGGGCGCGCCTTGCCCTTTTCCCACGCCCATACGGTTGGCTTGCTAACGTCCAGCACGGATGCGACTTGCGCCAGTGTGAGCCCCCGTTCCCGGCGCAAGCGATTGAGTTTGATGCCCAATGGCTCTGACGGAGCCCTCGCCTGAAGCTCCCTATGCGATCCAATCGCGCGGTCTTGCAGTGCATCGGGAAGACCGGCCCGCAACTGCACTGCCGCAACGGCCGCATCGGACAGCGCGGTTTCGAACGCGCACCCGAACAGGCGACCACTTTGCCATACGATCACCGCCGACACGGATCCCGCTTCGGGCAGATCGATCTCGAAACTCTCTCCTTGCGACAACGGCAAATCGCTTTCGAGCAACAGGCCCGCAGCGGAGATGTTGTGGATCTGGACGTTGGCCTCCAGCCCGCCAGGCAGGACCCCGCTGGTTTCCAGCCAGAGGGCGCGCCGGTCGCTGGACCGGGCCTCTGTTGAAGCTTCCGTGGTCTGCGTACTGACAGCGGGTTCGAGGTGTGCTTTGAGCACCATGACAAGCGTCTCCTATGTGGGAGCGCACGGATTCCGGCCAGAATAGTTAAGACAAGGTTATTTTTAGTACCTAACATGGGCCGAACGTGCACGGCCTGCGGTTATCTGCAGCCTAACGGCCAGCTTAATCGGTCGCGTCCAGCCCATAGGCTGTGTGCAGGACTCGTACGGCTAACTCGGTCTCATCCTCGTCAATCAGCACGCTGACCTTGATTTCGGATGTGGAGATTGCCTGAATGTTGATCCCGCGATCAGAGAGCGCGCGGAACATCGTGCTCGCCACGCCTGCATGGCTTTTCATGCCCACGCCCACCACACTTATCTTGGCAATCTGGCTGTCCGAGATGATGCGGTTAAATCCGATCAGCTCGCGCCGATCCTCCAACAGCGCCTGCGCCCGAGCCAGGTCCGCTTGAGGCACAGTAAAGGTCACGTCAGTCTCACCTTTATCGCGACCGACATTCTGAATGATCATGTCAACATTGATGCTGGCATCGGCAAGCGGTTCAAAGATATGCGCCACCGCGCCCGGCTTATCCGGCACCCGCGTGAGGATCACCTTCGCCTCGGTCTTGTCATGCGCAATACCGGTCACAAGCTGGCGTTCCATCAGGCCCTTCTCCACCATTTCATTCATTTCTTCCTCGGATACGATCAGCGTCCCGAGCAAATCATCTGCGGCACTGCCCGCCTCTTCATCGACAAAGCTGGAGAGCACTTGCAAACGCACGCCGGACTTCATCGCCAGGCCGACAGAGCGGGTTTGCAGCACCTTTGCACCGACACTGGCAAGCTCCAACATCTCTTCGTAAGTCACCGCCTTAAGCTTGCGCGCCTTGGCGACGATGCGCGGGTCGGTTGTGTAAACCCCGTCAACATCAGTGTAGATATCGCAGCGGTCCGCACCGACAGCCGCCGCGATGGCGACCGCGGAAGTGTCCGATCCACCGCGCCCCATCGTGGTGATGCGGCCTTCTTCGCTGACGCCCTGAAATCCGGGAATGACCGCAATCTCGCCCTGACTTAGCGCCTCGAGCATTCCGGGCGCATCAATCGCTTCAACGCGGGCCTTCGAATGCGCCTCGACAGTTTTGACCGGCAATTGCCAGCCGAGCCAGCTGCGCGCCTTTTCACCGAGCGATTGCAGGGTCAGCGCCAGCAATCCGCTCGTCACCTGCTCTCCGCTTGCTACGACGACATCGTATTCGGCAGCATCATACAGCGGGTTGGCTTCGCGGCAGAAATTGACGAGGCGGTCCGTCTCCCCCGCCATTGCGCTCACCACCACAGCAACTTCGTTGCGCACGCCGTCCTTGCCCGCAGCCTGCGCCCGGACAAGACCGGCGACGCGGCGGATGCGTTCGGTCCCGGCCATCGACGTGCCGCCAAACTTCATCACAATTCGTTGAGGCTTGTGCTGGTCTGTGTTTGGCGCTTGTTTGACCAAGTGACTGACGCTCCGACTGGTTTGATGCTTTGGGGGCTGTTAAGGACGCGGCATGGGAAACGCAAACAGTTCAAATGTAACTATCCGCCCTGAGGAAGCCGAGTTCTTCTCGGACCTTGCCCGTGACTGGTGGAACCCCAAGGGCAAGATGGCGAGCCTGCATGAGGTCAATCCAGTGCGCCTTGAGTTCCTGCGCGATGCGATTGATGCGCATTGGCCCGACACTGCGCGCGCTGCAAAGCCGCTGGCTGGCAAGAGCGCGCTGGATATTGGCTGCGGCGCGGGCCTGCTGTGTGAGCCGCTCGTACGACTGGGGGCGGATGTGACCGGCGTGGATGCCTCGGCCCAGAATGTCTCGGTCGCCGCCGCCCATGCAGAGGGTATGGGGCTGGATATCCGGTATATGGCCGGCGAAGTCGCTGGCATGGATATTGGCACGTTCGATCTGGTCACCTCGGTCGAAGTGATCGAGCATGTCGCGGATAAGGCCGCTTTCCTCGCCGATGTCGCCGCGCGGCTTTCGCCAGAAGGCCTGCTTGTCATGTCCACTCCCAATCGCACCGCTGCCAGCCGCGTCCTGCTTGTCGGAGCGGCTGAGGCAATCGGCTATGTTCCCAAGGGCACGCATCACTGGGAAGACTTCATCAAACCCGAAGAACTCGAAGAGCTGCTGAGCGAGGTTGGCCTTGAAGTGACACAGCGTCGCGGGATCGCGTTCAACCCGGCCAAGGGCCTGCACTTGTCAGACAACGAGGCACTGAATTACATCCTCGCCGCGCGCCACAAACCCTGAGCCTACTCACCCTCAACCACGGCGATAAACTCGCTGACATTGTCGGTGAAGAACCCGTCCGCCCCGCTCGCCAGCGCGGCCTTCCACAATTTGCGATACTGCCCCTCTGCTGCCGGCCCGCCTCCGTTTTGCAGCGCAGGCGGCAGGAAACCGTTCTCCTTGCGCAGGGTCCACGGATGCACCTTCAGCCCCGCCGCATGCGCCTGCGCCACCAGCCCGGTATCCGCCATGCTCGCCGGGTCCAGCACATGGCCCAGCCACGGCCCGATCCCGTCGGCGTAGGTGGCAATCTCCTCAAGGCCGGTGGGTGAGAGCATGTCGCTCCAACGCATGTCCGGTTCATCATACGGGCCGCCAGTGGACGAAATCAGCATCACCAGCGGCGTATCGACCAGCTTGTTGAGCCGTTGCAGCGGCCCGACCTCGAAAATCTGGATGAAGACCGGCGCGTCGGCTCCATCAAGGTTGAAATTGCGCAGTTCGAGCACAAGCAGATCGACCATATCGATCCCCTCCTGCTCGAGCATCAGCGTGGGATGCTTAAGCTCGGGATAAAGGCCAATCGTGCGCCCGGTCTCGGCCTGTTTGGCGCGCACCAGCGTCACGATCTCGGCAAAGGTCGGGACCTGATAGAGCCCGTTATAGGTCGCACTGGCGGGTCGCGATCCGGGTACGCGTTCCCTGGCGCGCAGAGTGCGCAGTTCGGCCAGTGTGAAGTCCTCGGAGAACCAGCCCGCCACGCGCTGACCTTCGACATTCTTGGTTCGCCGGCGATCCTCGAACTCCTCGCGGCTGGCGACATCGGTTGTGCCCGAAAGCTCGTTTTCATGCCGCGCGACCAGTTGCAGGTCTTTCGTCACCACCAGATCGGGCTCAATGTAGTCCGCACCCTTGTCGATCGCCAGTTCATAGGCGGCCAGCGTGTGTTCGGGCCGGTCACCCGACGCGCCGCGATGCGCGATGATGAGCGGGCGCGTTGTCGCTCCGTTGTCCGTGTGACCATCTGCCCTGGCCGCGATTGGTGCCAATGCCGATGTCAGTGCGGTCATCAGGGCCAATCCTGCAAGAATGGGTGTTATGAAAGTGCTGCGGACCATTCGTCTTCCTTGAAGCCCACCAGCAAGCCGTTTTCATGCTCGACTACAGGGCGTTTGATCATTGAGGGGTTCTGGACGAGCAAGGCGACAGCTGCGTGACTGTCCGCAGCCTTCTCCTTGTCCTCATCGCTCAGCTTGCGAAAGGTGGTGCCGCGCCTGTTGAGGACCACGTCCACGCCTTTGGCCGCGATCCAGCTTTCGACTTTGCCCGCATCCGCGCCCACTTTCTTGTAATCGTGAAACGCGTATTCGAGGCCGTTTGCATCGAGCCATTTGCGCGCCTTCTTCACTGTGTCGCAATTGGGGATGCCATAGAGCTGGATCGTCATCATCGGGTTCCTTGCACTCGGTTCGTCGCATGTGCGGGGCGGTTGACACACCTGACACACTGTTCAGGGCCGAAATCGGGGCTGGTTGGAAAGCCGCCGGGAATGAAGGGGCGAAGGGAAGGGTCGGGAGCGCTCATCCGCACTGTCTAGCGCGCCCGGCCGCTGTAGGACAGATGCGCATCCGCAATTGCCACGGCCAGGGCATCGGCGGCATCCGCGCCCGCAACCGCGGCTCCGGGCAGCAGCACCTTTATCATCGCGCCCACCTGATGCTTGTCCGCGGCGCCTGTGCCGACCACGGCCTGTTTCACCTTGCGCGCGGCATGTTCATTGACGGTCAGCCCAGCCGCTCCGCAGGCCGCGAGCACGGCGCCGCGCGCCTGCGCCAGCTTCAGCGTGGATTGCGGGTTCTTGTTAAGGAACACTTCCTCGCACGCGGCCCGGTCCGGAGAATGCGCCGCGATCACTTCTGCCAACGCCGATTGCAGCCTGGCGAGCCGATCGGCCATCGGAGCCTTCGCATCGGTCGGTATCTGCCCGTTGGCGATATGCGACAGGCGTGATCCCTCAGTGCGCACCACGCCCCAGCCGGTGCAACTGAGCGAGGGATCAAGGCCGAGGATCAGGGGCACTATCTCACCTTACCCTTACCAGAGGAGAGCCGATCATAACCCCACCATCAGCCCCAGCCGCCAGACAATTGCCAGCAGAAACGCGCCGCCCAATGCCAGCGCATAGAGCCATTCGCGCCATGTCATACTCTAACGGGTCATGCCTCAAAAGGTCGCGCTCACGCGTCCAGTCTGTCCATCACATCATCGGGGATTTCATAATTGCCCCACACCGTCTGCACATCGTCATCATCATCCAGCACGTCGATCAGTTTGAGCAGCGTGCCCGCACCCTTTTCGTCCATTTCGACCGTGATGTTGGGCTTCCATGCCAGTTTAACGCTGGACGCCTCACCCAGCGTCTTTTCCAGATCGCTGGCGACCTGGTGCAGATCGTCCGCTGCGGTCCAGATTTCGTGGCCATCCGCGCTGGAGGAGATATCTTCTGCGCCCGCTTCCATCGCGGCTTCGAGAACTTTGTCCTCGCTGCCCGCCTCCGGGCCGTATTCGATATAGCCCAGCCGCTCAAAACCATGAGCGACCGATCCTTCCGTGCCCAGATTGCCGCCATGCTTGCTGAAAGCGGTGCGCACCGCGGTCGCGGTCCGATTGCGGTTGTCTGTCAGCGCCTCGACAATGATCGCGCTGCCGCCGGGGCCATAGCCTTCATAGCGGACTTCCTCGTAATTCTCGTCATCGCCCGCCGTCGCCTTGTCAATTGCGCGCTGGATGTTGTCCTTGGGCATGGACTGGGCCTTGGCGGTGTTGACCGCCAGCCGCAGGCGCGGATTCATATCCGGATCGGGCGTGCCCATTTTCGCCGCGACGGTGATCTCGCGGCTCAGCTTGGAAAACAGGTTTGAGCGTTTCTTGTCCTGCGCACCCTTGCGGTGCATGATATTCTTGAATTTGGAATGGCCTGCCATTTTGGTATCCCGATTTTCGTATTTCGATTTTCGTGTTCTGGTGTGAACTCTTTATTATTCCGCGCGGGTGCAATACGCCTCCCATTAGACCGATGAACACCCTATCGACAAGCCCACCTGCCGCCCCGCTGGCCCCCGCGAATATCCGTTCCGAATGGACCCGGTTTGCGAGCTTTCTCGCGCGTCCGCACCTGCCCGATGATGCCGTCCAAAGCCACGGCGCGATTGGCGCAACATTGCGGATGCTGGCGCTCGACCTGCCGATCATGGTGCTGCTGATCGGAGGTCTGGGCGTGGCTGCATCCATGGGCTTTGAAGTGCCCGACAATGCAAACAACCAGCTCGAGCCGGGCCTGTTGACCTTTGCCCTGGTCGCGCTGGTGGTGCCGCTGCTGGAGGAACTCGCGTTTCGCAGCTGGCTCAATGGTCGCCCGTGGGTGATTGCAATGGTGGTGATCAGTCTGATCGGCTTCCTGGGTGTGCCGGCCTTGATGACATTGTTGGCGCAGAATGCGGAGCCGTCCCCTGCATTGATAACGGGGCCAGCCATCGCTCTAATCGCCGCGCCTCTGGCAGCGATCTTCCTGTTCAAGCGCCCTGTGCCCGGCCTGTTTGTGCGCGGTTTCCCGCTGTTCTTCTGGTTCAGCACGGTCGCCTTTGCGCTGGTGCATCTGGCGAATTACACCAACGGCTTTCAGCCTGTCCTGCTGCTGCTGGTTCTGCCGCAATTCGCGCTGGGGGCGATGCTGGGCTATCTGCGCGTGCATTACGGGCTAGTATCTGCCGTGGCGCTGCACGCGCTGCATAACGGGCTGCTGTTCAGCCTCGCCATGGCAGGCAAGGCCGCAGAGGCTTCTGGCGCGGCCTAGACCTTAACCTAGACTTTCACTGCGGTTCCACTGGCGCTGACCATCAGCATGGAACCGGTGTCGCCGATCACCTCGTAATCCAGATCAATCCCGACCACCGCATTGCACCCGCGCGCAGCGGCTTCGGCCTGCAATTCCTCGATCGCTTCATCGCGGGCCTTTTGCAGGATGCGTTCATAAGAGCCCGAACGCCCGCCCACCATATCGCGGATATTGGCAAGGAAATCGCGAAACAGGTTCGCGCCAACGATGACTTCACCAACGACGATCCCGGCATATTCCTGTATGGGATGGCCTTCGATGGTCGGGGTGGTCGTCACGATAACGCCGCGCGCGTCTTTCCATTCGGTGGGCATGGGGGTCTCCTGTTGCTGAACTGCTGTATTACTTGGATAACACAGATCAGCGCGGATACAACCCGCATCACCCCATTCCCAGCGCGGCCTTGTAGGTGTCGAGAATCATTTCCTGTTCGCTGCGATCATCCGGCTTCATTTTACGCAGGCGCACAATCTGGCGCATTATCTTCGCGTCGTAACCAACCGCCTTGGCCTCGGCATAGACGTCGCGGATGTCGTCGGCGATGCCCTTCTTTTCTTCTTCGAGGCGCTCGATACGCTCGATCAGCAGGCGCAGGCGGTCGTCGGTGGCTTCGGCCATCTTGGGTGTCTCCGGTTTGAGGTGAGAATCAGTAGAGGCCCGCGTTACCCGCTGAACCGCGCGGATTGAAGCGGGTCAGCCTGAAACCTGTTTATTTTTCGGCCTGTTTGTTTTTTGCAATGCTCTCCTGCATCCGCGCCAATTGCTCCTCGGTGGCAGGGGTCTGGCGCGTCGCCTTCCATTCGTCCTGAGGCATGCCATGGATCAGCTCGCGCGCGGTGACCTTGTCCCCGTCAAACCCGGCATCCCTGATCCAGTCCGCCAGACAATTGCGGCAAAAGCCCGCCATGCCCATCAGCTCGATATTCTGCGCGTCATGGCGATGCTGCAAATGCTTCACCAGCCGGCGAAACGCGGCGGCGGCCACTGCATCTTCCAGCGTATCAAGAGTGCCTGTTTTCTCGACCATATTTTTGATCATCCCGATTGGTTGCGCAAAGAAGTGTAGTTGAGTTGCAAGACTGTTATGCCATAGCCATTGCAATGTTGGGAGGGATCATGACGGCGCACATAACAGGCCCGCAATCACGCAATTCAGAGGAATTGACATGAACGCGCATTCAGGCCGCATCGGCCCGCGTGAAAGGCGGGTAAAGATCCTCGCCACGATTGGCCCGGCCAGCCGATCGCCCGAAATGCTTCGCCGCCTGTTTCGTGCAGGGGCGGATGCGTTCCGCGTGAATATGAGCCATGGCAACCATGCCGACCACGCCGCCGCCATTGCCGCGATCCGCGCGCTGGAGAAGGAGTTTGGCCGCCCGATCACGATCCTTGCCGATCTGCAGGGGCCAAAGCTGCGCGTGGGTGAATTTGTTGGCGGCAAGGCGGTGATCCGCCACGGCGGCCATTTCAACCTCGACCGCGATCCTTCACCCGGCGATGACAGCCGGGTCTGCCTGCCCCATCCCGAATTGTTCGGCATTCTTGAACGCGGTCAGCGCCTTGTCATCAATGACGGCAAAATCCGCCTTGTCGTGCGCGAGGCCGACGATACCCGCATCCGCTGTTCTGCCGAGGTGGGCGGGGTCATTTCCGACCGCAAGGGCGTGAACGTGCCCGATGCCGAAGTGCCGATCCCTGCGCTGACGGACAAAGACCGCAAGGATCTTGCTTTTGCGGTGGAGCAGGGCGCAGACTGGATCGCACTCAGCTTTGTCCAGCGGCCCGAGGATATGGCCGAGGCGCGCAAGCTGGTTGCCGCCCATGCTGGCGCTGCGCTGGCCGCGCCAGCTCTGTGCGCCAAGATCGAAAAGCCCAAGGCGGTGGAGCGGCTCCACGAGATTATCGAGCTGTCCGATGCGATCATGGTCGCGCGCGGCGATCTGGGCGTGGAGCTTGAACCGCACGAAGTCCCGCCGCTGCAAAAGCGCATCGTCGCCGCCAGTCGCGCCGCAGGCAAGCCGGTGATCGTCGCCACGCAAATGCTGGAATCGATGATCGAAAGCCCGACGCCTACCCGCGCCGAAGTCTCGGACGTTGCCAATGCCGTTTATGACGGGGCCGATGCGGTGATGCTGTCGGCGGAGAGCGCGGCGGGCGATTGGCCCGAGGAATCCGTCGCGATGATGGACCGCATTGCCCGCCAGGTTGAGCGTGACGAGGAATACAGGGCGCGCGTGCGTTTCTCTGACACGCCGCCCGATGCCACCACCGCCGATGCGTTGGCGCATAGCTGCATGACCATCGCCGACACCGTCCCGATCAGCGCAATCACTGTCTTCACTGCCAGCGGCTCAACCGCGCGCCGCGTCGCCCGCGAACGTGCGGGAACGCCGATGCTGGTGCTTACCCCGTCAATCCGCACAGCCCGCCGCGTCGGCCTGTTATGGGGCGCGCATGCTGTGATGACGAAAGATATTGGCAGCTTTGAAGAGATGATCGCAAAGGGCAAACGCATGGCCCTGCGCCACGGATTTGGCACGCCAGGGTCAAAGCAGATCGTGCTCGCAGGCGTCCCCTTCGGCACACCGGGTGCAACGAACCTGCTGCATGTCGTGACGCTATCGGGCGATGAGCTGGACAAGCATAAGGGTTAGTCAAATCAGACCAGGTCGAGCGCTTCTACTTTTTCAATCTCGGCAAGCTTGTCCGGCCCCAGGGTAGCCAGGTCGTATTGACGCTGCATATTGAGCCATATTTCAGGGCTGGTGCCCAAGAGCCGTCCAAGCTTGAGAGCCAGAATCGTGCTGACGGAGCTCTTTCCTGACAACACATTGTGAAGGGCCTCTCGCGAAATACCGAGGCGCTGCGCAAAAGCGGTTTTCGACAAACCCGAACCGGGGATCACATCTTCGCGAAGCAATTCCCCCGGGTGCATCGGAGCAAGACCGGCGACCATTGAATCAGGCATGATATCGTCTCTCATCCATTCGTTCAGCCGTTTGGTGTGGGACGGCGTTCCCAACTCAGTGATAGTCTTCCAGATCGACCTCGACCGCATCAACATCAACCCAGGCAAATGTGAGGCGATAATTGGCCGTCACCCTGACCGAATATCGCTCTTCTCCTTGCAGGCCATGAAAGTGCCAGCCCGGCAAATCCATATCTTTCGGCGCGTGTGCCACGTTGAGCGTAAGCAACTGGAGTCTCAAACGCCTCACAGCCGCGTCACGGACCGGTAGTTTTCGCGTTTCACCTTTCGTGGCGAAGGCCTTGAGTGGCTTGCTACGAAAGCTCTTTATCATCAGCAGGTGATAAGTGGGACTTCACGCATTGTCAAGTGTGACTTCACGCCCTCAGCCCCTCTCGAAGCTTGACCGGCGCATCGCCCGCGCTGGAGTCATCAGCCAGCCGCGCCCCGTTCCAGCCGCGCTTTGGCCTCTCCTTCGCCAATCAGCGGGAGGATTTCGCCCATGTCAGGGCCGTGGCTCATCCCTGTCAGCGCCTGACGCAGGGGCAGGAACAATTGTTTGCCCTTGCGCCCGGTGCTTTGCTTGAGCGATGATGTCAGCGTGCCCCAAGGGTCATCGCCCCAGGTCAGCGCTTTCACTGCGTCGGAGAGATATTCGCGGTCCTCGTCGCAAAACTCAGGCTGCTCAATCGGGCCGGTGACCAGGCGCCACCATTCAGCAACTTCGCCAATGGTTGCGATATTCGGGCGGACCGCATGCCAGCCAGCCTCGTCCATGCCGTCGGGCAGCCGGTCGTGCACCGACGCATAATCCATCTGGTGCACAATCGCGGTGTTGATCCGCTCCAGATCGGCGTCGTCAAACTTGGCAGGCGCGCGGCCAAAGGTTGAAAGGTCGAATGTCTCCAACAGCGCGGCGCGATCCGCAATCGGCTCGACGGGCAAGGACGTGCCCAGACGCGATAGCAGCGCGATGATCGCTTCGGGTTCGATCCCCCGCTCTCTGAAGGTGTCACAGCCCAGCGATCCCAGGCGCTTGGACAGCTTGCCTTCCTTGCCGACGAGCAGTGCCTCATGCGCGAAGGTGGGTAAGTGAGCCGAATTACCAAATTTGGCTTCAAACAGGGCAGTGAACATTTGGATTTGGACAGCAGTATTAGAAACGTGATCCTCGCCTCGAAGCACATTCGTGATACCCAAGGTTATATCGTCCACCGTACTGGGCAGCATGTAGAGCCACGAACCGTCCGCTCGCCGGATGACAGGGTCGGAGAGCAGCGCAGGATCGAATTTCACCGGACCGCGCACGCCGTCATCCCATGCAATAACTTCATCATGGTCGAGCTTGAAACGCCAGTGGGGTTTGATCCCTTCTTGCTCTTTCGCTGCACGATCCGAGTCACTCAACAGAAGTGCGCCGCGATCGTAAATCGGTGGCAGGCCGCGTCCGAGCAGCACCTTTCTCTTGAGCTCCAATTCCTGCTGCGTCTCATAGGCCGGGTATACCCGATCGGCATTTAGCAATCGTTCGAACGCCGCTTCATAGTTCTGGAGATGCAAAGACTGGCGGACCTCAGAATCAACCTTCAAATCTAGCCAGAAAAAGTCATCTCGAATTGCTCTGACGTACTCCTCTTTGCTTCTCGCAGCATCGGTATCGTCAAACCTAAGGATGAACCGCCCACCCGCCTTTTGGGCCAGCATCCAGTTGTGCAGAGCGGTTCTGATATTGCCGACATGCAGGCGGCCAGTCGGTGATGGAGCAAAGCGGGTTGTGGTCTTGGTCATGGCGGTGCGCTAGTCTTTTTTGTTGGGAGGACCAAGCCATGAATTGCGCAGATTTCCGACACCCGGCCCGAATCGCCATGGCCTGCCTTGCCGCTGCGGTGGCGGTAAGCTCAGCGTCGGCAACGACCTATTTCGAGGAAGAGTTCGTCTGCCCGATCGGCGGCGAGAAATTCAAGGCGAAGGTCATCGCCAGCACTTCAACCTTTGGCCAGCGCGCGGATGGGCGGCCTTACGGCGGTGTCGCAAACTGGCCAATTCCGGAATGCCCCAGCAACGGCTTGCCCCTCTTCAAGGACGATTTCACGCCCGAAGAAATCGCGGTCTTGCGCGTCGCGATTGCGACGGACGAGTTCAAGGCGATGCGGGTCCACGACACTGCGCGCTATCGTTTGTACTGGTTGCTCGGCGAGCTCGGCACACCTATCGCCAACCGCATCGGATCGCTCTACCGTGCAACGTGGCAGAGCGACTCCGATCAGGAGCGCAAGATCCGCTATCAAGCGCAGTTCATCGAAGCGGCAACCGGGTGGGAGCGTCCCGGTGATGACGACGCCGACGCGCAAGACAGCTGGTTCTGGATGAATATGCGCGCGGTCAACGCGCTGCGCGAATTGGGCTATTTTGAGACCGGCCTGGATCGGCTGCGCGTCGTAATGCAGCCCGGTCATTTGCCGAAGGAGGAGGATGCGGCCTCAAGCGCCCGCCTTTACGCCAGCATGCTTGAGCCCTTGCTGCTAGAGAAGAACCCGCACCCCGAACCGACCAACATCACACCCGCTCATCAAGCAAAGTTTCGCTGTGTGACCGGCTATGGTCTAACCGCGATTGAGCGTGAAGCCTGCTCCGCAGTAGACGTTCAGGAAGCCATCATGGAGTTTCGCTTCAAATCCAAAGGCGGCAAGAACCTGAAAGGCGATGAGGCTGTTCGGGCCGCCGTGGCGCAGTGGCAGTCGGGCGGTTAGCGCGCGCGGTTGTCGCGATTCTGGTTTTAGCGACACTCCGCCGCGACGAGATCAAGAGCCGTGTCCCATAGGCGATCCGCGCGCGCGGGCCGGATCAGCCCCTCCACCTGGTGATCAAATTGCGCCCGGTCGCGCGCGCAGACGCCATCGATCATCGCGGCAATCGTAGCCTCGTCATGGGTCAGCCGCTGGCAGCAAAAGCGCGAAACAAGAATGTTCTCAGGCCATGTGGCGCTGATCGCCTGGCTGAGCGCCAAGGTCTTGGCCGCAATGTCGACACCGCCGAGGCGCACGGTGAGTTCCGGGACCGCGTCGCGTTTTGCCCGATCGTGCAGCGCAATCAGGCGTAAGGAGTCAATGAACCGGCCCGCAATAGGCCCAACCGCCGGGAGCATCGCGGGCTGGGCGAGGGATTGCAAAATGGCGGAGGTATCGATCGATTGGCGGGTTGGCTTGTGCATGAGGGCTCCTGTGCGCTGATGCGGAAGGCCTAGCATATCGCGAACGATTATCAATAGCATTTATTGAAAGCCTATCCATACGCGCAAAAAACCCCGCCGAAAGCGTGCTGCTTCCGGCGGGGTCATTGTTTGCTCAGGCGAGACGCTTACTCAGCGGCGGGAGCGTCCGCAGCAGCTCCGCCACCCATTGCGGCCTTCATCGCTTCCTCGCTCGAGACCGGATCGGCTGCCGGCTCAGGCTCGACAGCGTTTTCGGCTGCCAGCTTGTCCTGCTGCTTCTTCCACGCGGCCTTCAGCGCGGCATCGCGGCTCGACGCGGTCACGCGCATCCGGTTCATGGCGGCGCCCGTCCCGGCGGGGATCAGGCGGCCGACGATCACGTTCTCCTTGAGACCGATCAGCGTGTCCTTCTTACCCTCAACCGAGGCCTGCGTCAGAACACGCGTCGTTTCCTGGAACGAGGCGGCAGAGATAAAGCTGCGCGTCTGCAAGCTCGCCTTGGTGATGCCCAGCAGGATCGGCGTACCCTCGGCGGGCTGCTTGTTCCGGCCAAGTTTGGCGTTGTATTCGAGCATTTCGGCAAGATCGACCTGTTCGCCCGGAAGCAACGTCGTGTCACCGCCATTGGTGATCTCAACCTTTTGCAGCATCTGGCGAACGATCACCTCGATATGCTTGTCGTTGATCTTCACGCCCTGCAGTCGGTACACTTCCTGAATCTCGTTGACGAGATATTCAGCCAGCGCCTCGACGCCCATGACTTCAAGGATGTCGTGCGGGTTCGGCGAGCCGGAAATCAGGGTATCGCCCTTCTTCACGAAGTCGCCTTCCTGCACGTCGATCACCTTGGTCTTGGGGATCAGGTACTCGACGGGATCACCTTCCTCGGGAATGATCGCGATCTTGCGCTTCGCCTTGTATTCGCGGACAAATTCAATCTTGCCCGAGATTTTGGCGATGACCGACATATCCTTTGGCAGACGCGCCTCGAACAGTTCGGCCACACGCGGAAGACCACCGGTGATGTCACGGGTTTTCGCCGCTTCACGCGATGCACGCGCAAGGATGTCACCCGCGTCAACAGTCTGACCATCTTCGACCGAAAGCGTGGTGCCCGGAGCCAGCATGTAACGCTGTGCCTCGGTTTCGTCCTCGCTCTGGCCTTCGCCCTGAAGGATCATACGCGGACGCAGCTCCTCCTTCTTCTTGCGGCCCGTGGCGCGGTTTTCGGTCACCACACGCTGTGCGATACCGGTTGCATCATCGGTCTGCTCTTCCAGCGTCGTACCTTCGATCAGGTCCTGATACTTCACGACACCCGATTGCTCGGTGATGATCGGCAGGGTGAATGGATCCCATTCCGCCAGACGATCGCCTTCCTTGACCTGGTCGCCATCCTTGAACTTGATGACGGTCCCGTAAGGCACCTTGTGCATCTCGCGCTCACGTCCCTCGGCATCGATCACGGCGATTTCACCGTTCCGTGCGAGCGACAGGATGTTGCCCTTCTTGTCGGTGATGGTCGGCATGTCGCGCAATTCGACCTTGCCGTTCGAGATCGCCTCAAGGTGGCTGGTTTCATTGAGCTGTGCCGCACCACCGATATGGAAGGTACGCATGGTCAGCTGTGTGCCCGGCTCACCGATCGACTGCGCAGCGATAACGCCGACAGCCTCACCGATATTCACCGGAGTACCCCGCGCAAGGTCACGGCCATAGCATGTGCCGCAAACACCCATATCGGCTTCACAAACCAGCGGTGAGCGGATCTTGGCAGACTGAACTTCAGCCGCTTCGATCTCAACCACCATCGGCTCGTCCACCAGAGTGCCAGCCTTGACGATCACTTCGCCGGTCGCCGCGTTGACAATATCCTCGGCCACGGTGCGGCCCAGAATACGCTCGCCCAGCGAGGCGATAACCGAACCACCCTGAACGATCGCGCGCATTTCCAGCGCGTTTTCGGTCTTGCAGTCGTTCACCACGATGGTGCAGTCCTGCGAGACATCCACCAGACGACGCGTCAGGTAACCCGAGTTGGCCGTCTTCAACGCCGTATCCGCCAGACCCTTGCGGGCGCCGTGGGTGGAGTTGAAGTATTCAAGGACGTTGAGACCTTCCTTGAAGTTCGAGATGATCGGGTTCTCGATGATCTCGCCCGAAGGCTTGGCCATCAGCCCGCGCATCCCGGCAAGCTGCTTCATCTGCGCAGGGCTACCACGCGCACCCGAATGGCTCATCATATAGATCGAGTTGATCTCGGCTTCCTTGCCATCCTTATCGATGGGGGTCGCCTTGATCTCTGCCATCATAGCATCGGCGACAAGGTCACCGCACTTGGACCAGGCGTCGATCACCTTGTTGTACTTTTCCTGCTGCGTGATCAGGCCGTCCTGATATTGCTGCTCGTAATCGGACACGAGCGCCTTTGTCTCGGCGACCATGCCTTCCTTGGCGTCCGGAATGATCATGTCATCCTTGCCAAAGCTGATGCCGGCCTTGAACGCGTTGCTGAAGCCCAGCGTCATGATCGCATCGGCAAACAGCACCGTGTCCTTCTGGCCGGTGTGGCGATAGACCTGATCGATCACGTCGCCGATTTCACGCTTGGTGAGCAGACGGTTGATGATGTCGAAGGGAACCTTGTGGTTCTTCGGCAGGCATTCCCCGATCAGCATACGGCCCGGTGTCGTGACAAAGCGCTTCATCACCACATTGCCATCCTCATCGGCCTGCGGAACGCGGGCCAGAATCTTGCTGTGGAGCGTCACGGCTTTGGCTTCGAGCGCCTGATGCACTTCGGCCATATCGGAGAAGCGCGGCAGGCGCTCTTCCTTGGTGCCGTCTGCGTTTTCGAGATATTCAGGGTGCTTCTCCTGCCGCTCCATGGAGAGGTAGTAGATGCCCAGAACCATATCCTGCGAAGGCACGATGATCGGCTTGCCATTGGCGGGCGAGAGGATGTTGTTGGTCGACATCATCAGCACGCGCGCTTCGAGCTGCGCTTCGAGGCTGAGCGGCACGTGGACCGCCATCTGGTCACCATCAAAGTCAGCGTTGAACGCCGAGCAAACCAGCGGGTGAAGCTGGATCGCCTTACCTTCGATCAAAACCGGCTCGAACGCCTGAATGCCAAGACGGTGAAGCGTCGGCGCGCGGTTCAGGAGAACCGGATGCTCGCGGATCACTTCGTCAAGGATGTCCCAGACTTCCTTGCGCTCTTTTTCGACCCACTTCTTCGCCTGCTTGAGGGTCATCGAAAGACCCTTGGCATCGAGACGGGCGTAGATGAACGGCTTGAACAGTTCGAGCGCCATCTTCTTTGGCAGACCGCACTGGTGCAGCTTGAGTTCCGGACCGGTCACGATGACCGAACGACCCGAATAGTCGACGCGCTTACCCAGAAGGTTCTGACGGAAGCGGCCCTGCTTGCCCTTGAGCATGTCAGACAGCGATTTCAGCGGGCGCTTGTTGGCACCCGTGATGACGCGGCCACGACGGCCATTGTCGAACAGCGCGTCCACGGCTTCCTGCAGCATACGCTTTTCGTTGCGGACGATGATGTCCGGCGCGCGCAGCTCAATCAGACGCTTCAGGCGGTTGTTGCGGTTGATAACGCGGCGGTACAGATCGTTGAGATCGGACGTCGCGAAACGGCCACCATCCAGCGGCACCAGCGGGCGCAGTTCGGGCGGGATCACGGGGATCACTTCTAGGATCATCCATTCCGGGCGGTTGCCGGAATCGATGAAGCTTTCGACGACCTTGAGACGCTTGATGATCTTCTTGGGCTTGAGCGTCGACTTGGTGGTCGCCAGCTCTTCCATCAAATCGTCGCGTTCCTGCTCCAGATCGAGGTCCATCAGCATGACCTTGACGGCTTCCGCGCCGATATCGGCGGAGAACGCGTCTTCGCCATACTCATCCTGCGCTTCAAGCAGCTCGTCTTCGGTCAGCAGCTGGAATTTCTCAAGCGGGGTCAGGCCCGGCTCGATCACCACATAGCTTTCGAAGTAAAGGATGCGCTCCAGCTGCTTGAGCTGGATGTCGAGCAGCAGGCCGATGCGCGAAGGCAGCGATTTCAGATACCAGATGTGAGCCACGGGAGCGGCGAGCTCGATATGGCCCATGCGTTCACGGCGCACCTTGGTGACGGTGACTTCAACGCCGCACTTCTCGCAAACGACGCCTTTGTACTTCATCCGCTTGTACTTGCCGCACAGACATTCGTAGTCCTTCACCGGACCGAAGATACGCGCACAGAACAGGCCGTCACGTTCCGGCTTGAACGTGCGGTAGTTGATGGTTTCCGGTTTCTTGATCTCGCCGAAAGACCACGAACGGATGCGCTCTGGCGAGGCAATGCCGATCTGGATCTGGTCAAAGGTTTCCGGCTTGGCCAGCTGGTTGGTGAATTTGGTCAGTTCGTTCATGACTTAGTTCCCTTGAGAGGGTGAAACTTGAAGAGCGGGTTGGAAGGGGGCGCCGCCTTGGCAGCGCCCGCTCGCCTATTCCGCTGCAATCGCGCCGAAATCGTCCTCGCCCTCGTCCGCGTCTCCGAGCGAGGTGAGTTCGACGTTCATGCCCAGCGAGCGCATTTCCTTGACGAGCACGTTGAAGCTCTCCGGAATGCCCGCTTCGAAAGTGTCGTCGCCCTTGACGATCGCTTCGTAAACCTTGGTCCGGCCCACGACATCGTCTGATT
>JBARXS010000118.1:0-45687 GCA_049647465.1 Erythrobacter sp. | reverse complement strand
GCGCTGTCTGCCCGCGCTCGCCGAATTGGGCGAGGTCTTTCCCGGTCAGCTCAGCGTCGTCGAGGGCGATGCGATGGCGCTGGACCACGGCGCGTTGATGCAGGGCGAGCCCTTCCACGTCGTTTCCAACTTGCCCTACAATGTCGGCACGCCGCTGCTTGTCGGGTGGCTTGAGGAGCACGAATGGCCCCCGCAATGGCAATCCCTGACGCTGATGTTCCAGCGGGAGGTGGCAGACCGGATCGTCGCACAATCGGGCAGCGGAGCGTATGGCCGCCTTGCTGTGCTCAGCCAATGGCGCACCTCTGCAAAACTGGCGTTGAAAGTGCACCGCAGCGCCTTTACCCCGCCGCCCAAGGTGATGAGCGCGATTGTGCATATTACGCCCGCCTCCATGCCCGATGGCGTGGCTCTCACTACCCTCACCCGGCTGACAGCCGCCGCCTTTGGCCAGCGTCGCAAAATGCTGCGCCAGAGCCTTAAGGCCGTGCCCGGTGCGCTGGATGCGCTCGCCGCAGTCGGTATCGAAGAGACCCGGCGGGCCGAAACTGTGAGTGTGGAAGGGTTTGTCAAACTGGCGCGCGCCATGGAAACCTGCCCTTAGGAACTTTCCCCTATCTCCCTGGCGCAGTGTCAGCCGCGCGACAGGAGATTGCGGATGTTCGGTTTCAACAAGAAAAAGCGTATGATCGAAGGGCCCGTGGAGTTTGAGGCCGAGGTCGAAATTGATCGTCCCGTTGGTGAAGTATGGCCCCTGCTCGATATGGCTGATCCGCGCTTCGCCCACGCCCAGCGCGGGGCACAAGTCAAACGCGATGACGCCGACGACAGCCGCTACACAATGACGATCGACGCGTTTGACGACGCGGTCTTCGAATTCACCGTCCTGGAATCGGTCGAGGGCCGCCGCCACAAATCCAAGGCGAAAATGGTGCCCCAGTTGTTCGCGCTCGTCGAAGCCACCGAAGACTACACGATTGAACCGCTTGGCGATGGTAGCTGCCGCGTCAAACTCGTCACATGCGCGACCTTCGACGAAGACCTCTCCGACGAGGAAGTCGCCGAAGAGGTCGCGACGATGAGCGAAGCCGTCACCGGCGACCTGATGAAACTGAAGCTGCTTGCCGAAGACGGTCTGGACACGGTCATGGCGTTTGAAGAGGAGCAGATGAGCTTTGACATCGAGCTTGATCTGGAAGATCTCGACATCGACTGGGACAATATCGAGCCCGAACAGTAAGTATGCGCGCATTTGCATGTAAATCGGCTTTAGCTCTATTGTATTGGATGCGATGAAAAGAGCTCAGAGCAGGATGAAAAAATATGGAACCGTAAGTCCGTTTCGTTCGTTATTTTAGCGAAGGAGACAATTTATGGATAATATTGCGATAATGATGTTCGGCATTCTGGGCTTCGTACTGCTTTTTGCGTTGTACCAGACATTGAAGACCAAAAAGCAACTGCCCGAAGATACTTCTGACATTCAGCCCGGGATGAGCCTACAAAAAATGGACCGCGACAAAGAACGCGATTGAGTCCAGCGGGATCGGCCACTCGTAAGCATTCGACACCATGTTTATGGGTTGCTGATTAGTTCACGGCACGGCCCTGTCGGATAAACCCCGCCAGGCCCGGTCAGCGCGGTACACACCGCGGGCGCTATCCCGGTTGCGATAAGCTCCAGCAGGACGCCCGCGACATACCACTCTTCAGACCGAGTTTTGTTCTCGATGATAGGCGCACTCGATGTATCGGGTGGCAGGCACCGTATCAGCAATTAGCACGGTTCAAAGAGACAGCTGGGCGAGCGAGCTTAAACCGTCAAACATTCCCCCGCATTAGCAGGGCCTTATGAAGATTTTTTCACCTGACGCCAGTGATGCAGCAGTGGTTCGGTATAGCCGCTCGGCTGCTCCACACCTTTGAAGATCAGGTCTTTCGCGGCAGAAAATGCGGGGCCGTTTTCGTTGCCGATCAGCGGCACATAGTTCGGGTCGCCGGCGTTTTGCGCGTCAACCTTGGCCGCCATACGCGTCAGGCTGTCCATCACCTGATCCGCGCTCACCACGCCGTGATGCAGCCAGTTGGCGATATGCTGGGACGAAATGCGCAGGGTTGCGCGGTCCTCCATCAAGGCCACATCGTTGATGTCGGGCACCTTGGAACAGCCAACGCCCGCATCGACCCAGCGCACGACATAGCCGAGCAGGCCTTGCGCGTTGTTATCCAGCTCGTCGCGCAATTCGTCTTCGGGCCAGTTGGTGTCTGTGGCCAGCGGAATGGTTAGCAGCGCATCGAGCCCAGCGGGTGCAGGCAAGGTCTTCTGGATATCGAACACGTTTTCCTGATGGTAATGCAGCGCGTGCAGCGTCGCGGCGGTTGGCGAAGGCACCCATGCGGTGTTCGCTCCGGCGCGCAGATGGCCGATTTTCTCCACCATCATCTGCCCCATCAGATCAGGCGCCGCCCACATACCCTTGCCGATCTGCGCTTTGCCGGAAAGGCCGTGTTTCAGCCCGATAGCAACATTGCGCGCTTCATAGGCACCCAGCCAGTCCGAACCCTTCATCGCGCCTTTGCGCATCATCGGGCCAGCCTGCATCGAGGTGTGGATTTCATCGCCGGTGCGATCAAGGAAGCCGGTGTTGATGAATACGATCCGGTCGCGCACGGCGCGGATGCAGGCGGAGAGGTTGGCGGATGTGCGGCGTTCCTCATCCATCACCCCGACCTTGATGGTGTGGCGCGGCAGGCCCAACAAGTCCTCCACCGCGTCGAACAGATCGTTGGTGAAGGCGCATTCCTCAGGTCCGTGCATCTTGGGCTTCACGATGTAGATCGAACCGGCGCGGCTGTTGCCGTATTTCGCCAATCCCTCTTTTTGAGCGCCTTCGACATCAAGCGTGCTGATCGCGGAAGTAAAGACCGCGTCCATGATGCCTTCGGGAATCTCGGCGGCATCCTCTAGCAGGATGGCAGGATTGGTCATCAAGTGCCCGACATTGCGGACAAACATCATGCTGCGCCCCGGCAGCGTGTGCGTATTGCCATGGCGGTCGGTATAGGCCTTGTCGCCGTTCAGGCGGCGGGTCAGCTTGCGCCCGCCCTTGTCAAAGCTTTCCTCCAGATCGCCCCGGATCACACCCAGCCAGTTGGTGTAGGCGAGCAATTTGTCCTCGGCATCGACCGCCGCAACCGAATCTTCGCAATCGGCAATGGTGCTGAGTGCAGCCTCGACCACGATGTCCGCAATGCCGGCCTTGTCGCTCGCGCCCACAGGGGTTGAGCGATCAAACACCACTTCGATATGCAGGCCGTTGTTGATGAACAGCAGGCCCTTTTCGGTCTTGCCGACATACTGGCTTTCATCCTGCAATTTGCCGTCATGCTCATCGGCGAGATCGACCCAGCTCTGGTCAACCAAAGGCAGCGCCTGATCCAGAAATGCCCGGCCCCTCGCGATCACCGCATCACCGCGCTGATGATCATAACCGCCCGGTTTTGCAGGCGGCGCATCCAGCGCATCCGTGCCGTAAAACGCATCATACAGGCTGCCCCAGCGCGCATTGGCCGCGTTCAGCAGGAAGCGCGCATTGAGGATTGGCACAACCAGCTGCGGCCCCGCCATTGTGGCGATTTCAGGATCGACATTCTGTGTACCAATTGTGAAGTCGGCAGGCTCTGGGACGAGGTAACCGATCTCGGTCAGGAAGGCGCGATATTCGGCGGCGTCATGCGGCTTGCCCACGGATTTCTTGGCGCGCTCCAAATGCCATGCGTCGATCTTGGCCTGCAGCTCGCCGCGCTTTGCCAACAATGCCCGGTTGCGCGGTACGAAATCCGCCAGCAGCGCGGCGAAACCCGTCCAGAACGCGTCCACATCGCGGCCCAAGGGGCCAAGCACCTGTGTTTCAAGGAAAACTGCCAGCCGCTCATCCACCGAAAGACCGGCGCGGGTGATATTCAATGTCATCGTGAATCCTCGTAAACGCTGTTTTATCGCAGGTCCTGGGGAGGAGGATGCCGAAGGGCTGACGAGCCTATGGCCAAGCTCAGTGAGGATTGCAACGGGGCCATAACCAAGGGGTTCGATCCGCCGGTGGGACAGGCTGTTGGACAGGACGCTCTGCCGCGCTACAGAGTGGCGAATATGGATCAAACCCTCATGAAGCGAAAACCTGCCGATTTCGACGCGGCCGCCATGCTCGGCCAGGTGCGCGAATGGTGCGCGATCAACACTGGCACCGGCAATCTTGAAGGACTGAAGCAGCAGGCGGCTCTGCTGGCCGAGGCGTTCAGCGTGCTGCCCGGAGAGGTCGAGCTGGTCGATCCCGCGCCTGTCACCGCCATCGCGGCGGACGGGACCGAATTTGCCAAACCCAATGGCCAGCACCTGATCGTCCGCGTGCGGCCCGGCGCAAACCGGCGCGTGCTGCTGACCGGGCATATGGACACCGTTTTCCCCAGGGATCATCCATTCCAGAAGCTGACATGGCTGGAAGATGACGTGCTGGGCGGGCCTGGCGTGGCTGATATGAAGGGCGGGATAGCCGTCATATTGCACGCGCTGATGGCGTTTGAAGAGACGCCGGGCGCCTCTGCTCTGGGCTATGATGTGCTGATCAATGCAGACGAGGAAACCGGATCGCTCGCCAGCTCAGACCTGATTGCTCATATGGCGCAGGGCAAGCTGGCCGCGCTGACCTATGAGCCTGCCGCGCTGCCCGATGGAACGCTCGCCCATGCGCGCGGCGGCACCGGTAATTACTCGATCACGATCACGGGCCAGTCCGCCCATGCCGGGCGCAACCCGGAGGAGGGGCGTAACGCAATCGTTGCCGCTGCCGATCTGATCCTGCGTTTGAAATCAATGGAGCGCGCCGACATCACCATCAACCCGGCCAAGCTGGAAGGCGGCGCGGCCAACAATGTCGTGCCTGATCACGCTTTGCTGCGGTTCAACATTCGCCCCAAGTCGACCGAAGCAATGGAGGGTTTTGACAGCGCTCTGGGTACCTTGCTTGCCCAGATTGAGAGCGATCACGAAGTCGCCACTCATCGCCACGGCGGTGTTACCCGCCCGCCCAAGCCAGTTGATGCAAAGGCGCAAAGGCTGTTTGATCTGGTCAAGGAATGCGGCGCTGAATTGGGCCAGACCATCGGCTGGAAATCCACCGGCGGCGTGTGCGATGGCAACAATATCGCGGCCTGCGGTGTTCCCGTGGTGGACACGATGGGTGTGCGCGGCGGCTCTATCCATTCACCCAAGGAATTTCTGATCGTACCAAGCCTGACCGAACGCGCGGCCCTGTCCGCTCTGGTGTTGCAACGCCTCGCAAATGGTGCGCTGGCCACCGCCGATATCGCCACAGAAGCCCCCGGAGGCGAGCGATGAGCATGCGCCTGCGCGCCGCGCGCCCGTCCGACCTTGAGCATCTATACGAAATGGCAAAGCTGACGGGCGGCGGCTTCACCAACCTGCCCGCTGATCGCAATGCGCTGTCGGCGAAGCTGGGCCGCGCGGAAGACGCTTTTGCGCGCAAGGAAGACACAATCGCTGACGAGCAGTTTGTGCTGGTCCTCGAAAATGCGGACACGGGCGCGGTGCGCGGCACATCCCAATTGATGAGCAAGGTGGGCCAGCAATGGCCGTTCTATTCCTATCGCCTCAACACCCTGACGCAGTATTCCCAGGAGCTCGACCGCACCGTGCGGGCCGAAATGCTCAGCCTGGTCACCGATCTTGAAGGCACCAGCGAGGTCGGCGGGCTGTTCCTCCATCCGAATGAGCGCGCCGGAGGCCTTGGCCTGTTGCTCGCCCGATCACGTTATCTGTTTGTCGCGATGCACCGCAAACGCTTCACCGACAAGATCATTGCAGAGCTTCGCGGGATTGTTGACGAGCGCGGCGGATCGCCTTTCTGGGACGGTGTTGCAGGGCGATTTTTCGGGATGGGCTTTCAGGAAGCGGACTATTTCAACGCGATCAACGGCAACCAGTTCATCGCCGATCTGATGCCGAAACACCCGGTCTATGTCGCCATGCTGCGCGAGGAAGCGCGCAGTGTTATCGGCGTGCCCCACCCCACCGGCCGCGCGGCGATGCGGATGCTGGAAAACGAGGGCTTCAGCTATGACGGCTATATCGACATCTTTGACGGCGGGCCGACCATGGTGGCGCACACCGATCAGGTCGCCAGCGTGATGGGCAGCAGCAGCGCAACGCTTACCGGGATGGAGATTGACGAGGGCGAACGCGCCATTCTGGCGACCGGCCATCTCGACACATTCCGCGCCTGCTATGGCGCGCGCCAGTTTGACGGGGATGGCAACATCTCAATCGATAGCGCAGCGGCGGATACGCTGGATGTCACCCCGGGCGAGACAATCTGGAGCGTGGGGCGGTAACGTCCCGACCCTTCACCGTTCGGGCTGAGCCTGTCGAAGCCCTGCACTTTCTTCGTAAGCAACGGAACATAATGAAGGACAGCCCTTCGACAGGCTCAGGGCAAACGGAGTTTTAGGTTTTGCTCAAAGAAATCAATTTTGACGGGATCGTTGGCCCCAGCCACAATTATGCCGGGCTGAGCCTCGGCAATATTGCCAGCGCCAGCCATAAAGGCGATCCGTCCTATCCGCGCGCCGCGGCCTTGCAGGGCATCCAGAAGATGCGCGGCAATCTGGCCCGGCTCGGTGTGCAGGGCTTTCTGCTGCCGCTCCCCCGCCCCAATCTGGCGCTGACACAAGCGCTGGCTCTGGATGAAAGCGCCCCGCCGCAACTCCACGCGGCGCCGTGGTCCGCCTCAAGCATGTGGACCGCCAATGCCGCGACGGTCAGCCCCGCGCCCGACACCGCCGATGGCAAATGCCACCTGACGCCGGCCAACCTTGTGACCATGCTGCACCGCGCGCAGGAATGGCCCGATACCAAGCGGATGCTCGAAGTCGCGTTCGGTAATTCCGATCATTTCACCGTCCACGATATCGTGCCCATGACATTCGGCGATGAGGGCGCGGCCAACCACATGCGCTTTTGCGAGGGCCACGGCAGCGCGGGCGTGGAAGTGTTCGTTTATGGCAAGCCCGGTGGCCGTTTCCCCGCGCGCCAGCATGAACAGGCCAGCCGACTCGTCGCCCGGTCGCACGGTCTGGACCCTGCCAAATGCGTCTTTGTCGAACAGAATCCTGCCGCCATCGAAGCGGGCGCGTTTCACAATGATGTCGTCTCGGTCGCGAATGAACGCGTGTTGTTCACCCATGCAGAGGCGTTTGCCGACCAGCAGGGCGCCTATAACGCAATCCGTGCAGCCTTCCCAGCGCTGGAAGTGGTCGAAGTGCCCAGCGACGCGGTGACCCTTGCTGAAGCGATCCGCACCTATCTGTTCAACGCGCAATTGGTGACGCTCCCTTCAGACGAGATGGCGCTGATCGTGCCCGGGGAATGCCGCGAAAGCGCCTCGGTCTGGGCCTATTGCGAACGGCTCATGGCTTCCAATGGCCCGATCCGCGACGTCATCCCCGTCGATGTGCGCCAGTCCATGGCCAATGGCGGCGGCCCGGCCTGTTTGCGCCTGCGCGTGGTCTGCGATCCGGCGACGGTGGACCCCCGGTTTATGCTGGATGATGGCAAGGCAGACCTGCTCGAAAGGGTTATCGCAAAGAGCTGGCCCGAACAGATCGATCCGGCTGACCTGGGGTCGGACACGCTCGCCAAATCGGTGTCTGACGCGCGTTATGCACTGCTGGACGCACTCGACCTGACACAGCTTGGTTAACGCGTTTGCAACCACCCGTCGGAAGCGCTTACACTCTTCGACACATTAGCCATCGCGACCCGCGCCGATCGGTTGTTGGCACGCGCGTTGCAGTGAAAAGCGTTAAAGGAGAGCAAGTGCTTCAGAAAATTGCCAGACTGTTCGTGATCAAGAACCGCTTTGAAGCGTTTGCGATCATTTACGCTCTGGCACTGGGTGCGACGTCCAGAGGCGCATCCTATCTTGAGGAATATCCCGGGATCGGCGGTCAGATGCTGTTTCTGGCGGCGACTGGCGCGGTCTTTCTGGCCGGTGCCGCGATCCTTGACGGCCTGAAGGCCAAGACCGAGCTGGCAGAACTGAAAGCTGCTATCGAAAACCCCGTCGACGGCTGATCAGAACGCCGACGAAAACCGCGCCACGCCATTCGCGTCAGGGGCGCCGATTGGGGTTCATCGAGTTAATGTTCTCACCGGTTCGCCCACTGCCCGCTGCGGTCAAGCGGCTGAAGTTGCCGTAATTTGTCAATTTCGGTGCAGTGTAGCGCTTAGTGTGATTCGGCTGTATCATGGCAGTCTCGCGTTTAACGAATGCCCCCTTCATGATTATACAGCATTTCGCCTCGACACAGTGATCAAGGTGCACGATGCACCACCACGCGCCCTGCAAACAGGACCAAGCGGTTCGAAAAAGAACCTTGCCTTCACATTTTGCGACGCAACGTCGCCGACCAAGCCAACACCATCCGATCCACCGAGTCTGTTTTTAGCCTCGTTAGGCAACACGCCTATCGCGCCACAGAGTGACCCGGCAGAGCAAGCTAGTCGCGGGGCCGCAGGATCGGAACGCGCACCAGATCATCGGCGCTATCAAGCCGGATAATCACCTGATCGTCCTTCTGCTGCCCCTTCCACGGCCAGGGCCGCAGTCGGGTTTCCCCACGGATCAGCACGCGTCGCCCTGCAAAATGGCGGTTGGCGCCGTCTATGGTTGCCTTTTTCAGCTTTTTGCGACGCGCAACCACGATCTCGTCTTCGGTCGCCGTTTCGAGCTGCTCTTCCCAATCATAACGGTCCAGCAACTGGGCCATAACATCCTTGTCGATCTCGATGATGACGCAGGTTGGATCATAGCGGACCAGCGAATGCAGCGAGAACGCAAAGGGCTTGTTCTGGACCCGGTAAACATCGAGCATGAAGGTGCCCTCAATCACCGCAGGCGCGCCCGGCTCGCGCGCGGCCTCAACTATGCCAAACTCAGTATAGCATCCATCCTCGCACATCTCCTCGATCCGCTCAAAAGCGTCTTCGTTGCGCGCGACCAGCGCCTGTTTCCGCTCGGTCAGGCTGGAATTGTCGTCTTCAGGAGCCCCATTGTCAGGTTGCGCTGAGGCGGTTGTCGCAGAAACGGCGACGCACAGCGCGAGCGCGAACTTTCTGGTACGCACACGCTTTTGCGGCATTCTCATGGGGCCTCGGCGTTGCCACCGGGTGAGTCGGACACCTTCGCTGGTTCGTTCAACCACGGCACATCCTGACGCAGCGGATTTCCGTCCTGGTCAAAGCGCGGGATCAGCACCAGATCATCCGCATTGCCAAGCTCGATTGTCAGCTGCTTGCGCCGGAAATCGCGGCGTGCCCCGATAATCGAAGGGGTGAGCCGCGGCGTCCCGCGCACAACGACGCGCCGATTGCGCAGGAGCGAACTCAGAGCTTTCAGCGAGGGCTTGTCGATTGTGCGATTGCGGTCTCCCTCGACCAGAATATCGTCATCCCCAGAATCATTAGCGCCGGATGCGGGCGCGCCTGATCCTGCGGGCGTTGGTACATTGAGCAGGTCAAACAGGGTCTGCTGGTCAAACTCGACGATGATGTCGTTCCTGTTCGTAACGGAGCGCCCGTCATATTCGGGCATCCCGAAATTGAGCTGCTGAAGATCCCAGAAATCCGCCATCCGGGGCGGCTCGGAATGCAGGCGGAATTTATCGCCGAGGCGGCTGACATAGCGCACATCAAGGATGCCGGATATTGCGCTCTTGTCACCAGATCCACGCTTTCGCGCCGTTCTGAGCAGGGTGCGCGGTTGCAGGCATTCGACCTCGCAGACATCCTTGAGACGGGCGAGATATTCCTCGCGCGTTTCCGCCGATGCGGGCGTACCCGTGGCCAACATCACGGCGAACGCAAGCCCGAAGCCCATCGCAAGACCAACACTCATACTGCGCATAAAAGCCTCCGGAACAATCGCTCTATGTGGATTGCGCATACATTGCAGGCGCTTGCGTTGCCAGAGCATAAATATCGCAGGCCGTCTGGTGTGAGGGGTTTTGTTGCTAGGCCCCCGCGTGTTTTCTGGGATCGGGGAGGACCGTCGGAGCGCTGGCACACGCCGCGCCTATACATAATAAACTGTGTGGGGGTTTCTGTTGCTAGCTACCCGCGTGTTTTCTGGAGGCGGGGGAGGACCGCCGGATCGCTGGCACACGCCGCGCCTATACATAATAAACCGAGTGGGGGTTTCTGTTGCTAGCTACCCCCGGAGCCCCGGTATCCGCTTCTGTTGCCCGGTGGGTCCAACCGCGCTTTAGCTTTGTAAGATCAGGCCGTTAGGCCGTCAGGTTACGCAGCGATTGCGAGTGCTTCGTTATCGTTTGCACTTATAGGTTTTGAACATTTTTACGGGGTACTCAGCCCGGGCAAAAACAACGCTTTTCAGCCCACGTCGATCCTAGTTCGGCCCCATCATCGAAAACGCCATCGACATTTGCGATACCGCTGCCGGTGGTGGAGCCGCCGGGTACTGCCCCCGGGTCCGTTGTGCCTATTGCACGCTGCACTTTATCACCATAGTCGGTTGCCCGACACGGCCTATATAGCGTGTAATTGATGAATGGGAAGTGGATGGAGGGGAGAGCAGACCCTCCCCGCCCCTTATTTCTTCAGGCTGTCGCGGATTTCCGTCAGCAGATCAATCTCGCTCGGGCCTTCCGGTTCGGCGGGTGCCGCTTCTTCCTTCTTCTCCATCTGCTCCATCACTTTCATGGTGTAGCGGACCAGCAGGAAGATGATGAAAGCAAGGATCAGGAAGTTTATGATGGCAGTGATGAATGCGCCGTATCCAACCATTGCTGCTCCCGCTTCTTTTAACGCAGCATAATCCGTCATCGAGCCCTCATATCCCTCGGGCACGGAAAGAAGCACAAAATAGGCGGAAAAATCGGCACCACCGAAAATCGCCCCGACGACAGGCATGATCACCTCATCGGTCAACGACTTGACGATGGTTGCAAAAGCGCCGCCGATAATGACCGCAACGGCCAGTTGCATGACATTGCCTTTGGCGATGAATTCCTTGAACTCTGACAGCATGTCGATCCCCCGATGTTTTGCTGTGAATTAGTCTGTTAAGTGGGCTGGAGAGCATGCGTTGTGGCAGGCCGTATCACACTTGCCAAGTATGGCGATGTATCGCGCGCGCCGCTTGAAAGCGGGCACTGGTGTGCTATATCGGCAATACAGGAAATTCTGCGCCGCCCCATGCGATCCTATTGCCATCTTGCGGCGCTCGTAATCGGAAGGGATATTCATGAAATTGACCAGCATCGCGCGCGGCGCAATCGTCGCGCTCGCATCACTCAGTCTGGCTGCATGCGGGATCAACTCGGTCCCCGCCGCCGAAGAGGAAGCGAAGGCGAAATGGGCCGATGTTGAGGCTCAGTTTCAACGGCGCGCCAACCTGATCCCCAACCTTGCCGAAGTGGCCCAGGGCGCAGCGGAGAATGAGCGCGGCATCCTGACCGAAGTGACCGAGGCGCGGGCGCGTGCGACCAGCATCAATGTCAGCGCGGATGACTTGAACGATCCGGCAAAGGTGCAGGAATTCGCCGCCGCACAAGGCCAGTTGAGCCAGGGCCTCGGCCGTCTGCTTGCCAGCTTTGAAGCCTATCCCACGATCCAGTCCAACCAGAACTTCCTCACGCTGCAAAGCCAGCTGGAAGGGACTGAAAACCGCATCGCCGTCGCCATCCGCGATTATAATGAGGCGGTGCGCAAGTATAACACCACGATCCGCACCTTCCCCGACACAATTGGCGCAAACATCATCCACGGCGCAGAACCGCTGGTGCCCTATTCCGCCGTCACCGAAGGCGCGGAAGAGGCCCCGCAGCTTGATCTGACGTCCGACTGATCAACAGCGTGTTCTGCCGATTTCTCCTCATTTTCGCCGCTGCGGGGGCGCTGCTGGCGTCCCCTGCTGCCGCACAGAAAGTTCAACTCAGATTGGACGGGAGGATCGGCGACAACGCTGAGGTTCTGTCACCCGAATTCGAAGAGGAAATGATACCTCGGCTCGCTGCCATCGAAGAGAAAACCGATGTGACCGTGTTGCTCGTATCACTCCCGACCCTTGGCCCGGCCGATGCAAGCAAAGTGGCTACCAAAATTGGCGAGCTCGCTGCGGATACGGGTAAGACAAAGGAAGACTGGATCGTGTTCTTACTCGCGCCGGCTGAGCGCGTCTTCACCGCCACTATCCGGCATTCCGTGGCGAACGAAGAGATCAAGTCTCTCACCGATGAGGAAAAACGGGCGCTATTGGAGGATATCGCCAACGTCTTTACTCCTGCGGTCACACACCACTTCAAAGACGGTCATTGGGAGGAAGGAATGCGCGCCGGTGTTGAGGCCATTGAAAGCCTTTTAGGAAGCACCGATACCGGTCAGCCTCTCTCAGAGCTTGAAGAAACGCAGTCATGAAACGCTTAGCTTTGTTCATCGCTGCGCTTGCTGCGCTGCTCGCCGCCCCTGCCGCAGCTCAGCCCGCTTTCCCCGAGCTGACTGGCCGTGTGGTCGATCAGGCCGACATCATCCCCGCCGATCAGGAAGCGCAGCTTGTTGCCGCGCTCGAAGCGCTCGAAACCCAGTCACAACGCCAGCTGGTTATCGCAACGGTCGACAGCCTCGAAGGCTATGAGATTGCCGATTACGGTTATCAGTTGGGCCGTGCATGGGGCCTTGGCGATGCGGAGCGCAATGATGGTGCGCTGCTGCTGGTCGCGCCAAACGAACGCCGCGTGCGGATTGAGGCAGGCTACGGACTTGAGGGCTATCTGACCGATGCCCTGTCCGCTCTGATCATCCAGAACCAGATCCTGCCGCGTTTTCGCGAAGGCGATTTTCCCGGCGGGATCACGGCGGGCACAGCGGCGATCATCGCGCAATTGCAGCTTCCCCCAGATGAAGCCGCGCGCGTGGCTCAGCAAGCAGGCGCGCAGCAACAGACGCAGACCCAAAAGGGCGGCTTCCCTGTGGGTGCGCTCGTGTTGCTTATCGTGCTGTTTATCTTTTTCATTTTGCCGCTGATCCGTGGCGGCCGACGCCGCAAATACCGCGCCACAGGCGACGGTCCGTGGGGAAAACGCGGAGATACAGGACGTCGTGGTCGCGGCTTTGGGGACACTGCGCGCGACATCATCCTGTGGGAAGTCGGTTCCGCAATCGTGCGCGGGGCCTTGTCTGGTGGTGACGACTGGGGCGGCGGGGGCGGTTTTGGGGGCGGCTTCGGAGGAGGCGGCGGCTTTTCAGGTGGCGGCGGTTCGTTCGGAGGCGGTGGCGCCTCGGGAGGCTGGTAGATGGCCTATCTCAACGCCGATCAGCACAGAATTGTCTCAGACGCGGTCGGAGAGGCTGAAACCCGGACTTCCGGCGAAATCCTGACCGTTCTGGCCGACCGCTCGGACGGATACACCGATGTGGCGGTGCTGTGGGCCGCGGCCATGTCCTTCACCGTAATGAGCCTGTTCGCCCTGTTCCCCGGCCCCTTCCTCAATGTCTGGGACGCCATCGTAGTCGAGATGATCATGGGCGGATGGGGCCATCAATGGAGCACGGGCGAAATCGCCAGCATGACCATCGGACTTGGCCTGCTGACCTTCGCCCTTACATGGGCGGTGCAATTGTGGCAGCCGGTCAAATGGGCGCTGGTGCCCTCGCCTGTCAAAACCGCGCGGGTCCACGATCAGGCGGTGCGTAAGTTCAAGGTGGGTGCAGAACGCCGGACGCATGGCCGCACTGGGATCCTGATTTACCTGTCCATGTGCGAACACCGCGCGGAAATCGTCGCGGATGAACCCATCGCGCAGTTGGTCCCGCCCGAAGTGTGGGGCGAGGCGATGGCGGATATGCTGGTCGAGATCAAAGCGGGCCGCCTCGCCGAAGGGCTGGCCGTGGGTGTGCGCGATGTGGGCTTTGTTCTGGCACAGCACTTTCCCCGCACCGGGGATGACGAAAATGAGCTTCCCGACCGCCTGATCGAGGTCTAGGCCCCCTCACCTATGAAAGACATCGAACTGATCCGCGACACCGACGCTGACAAGCCGGAGGAGACGCGCTGGGAAGGCCGTTTCATCACTGCAAAAACCCGCGGGCGCTGGGAATATGTCGGGCGCTCCCGCGGCATCCGCGCCGCCGCGATTATCGCGCTGGACGATGATGCGGATGGCACGCGCCACGTTATCCTTGTCAGCCAGTACCGCGTCCCGCTCTCGCAATTCTGCCTTGAAATCCCCGCTGGTCTGGTCGGTGACACGGCTGGTTCCGAAGGGGAGCCCGCAATCGAGGCCGCCGCGCGCGAGCTGGAGGAGGAGACCGGCTACACCGCAGGCACGATTGAGGTGCTGGGCGAGTTTTACTCCTCCCCCGGCATGGTCTCCGAATGCTTCACGCTTTTGAAGGCGACCGACCTTACCAAGGTAAGCGAAGGTGGCGGCATTTCGGATGAGAACATCAACGTGCACCGCATCCCCCTGAGCGACCTGACCGCATTCGTTGCCGACTGGCGCAAGGCCGGGCACGCGGTGGATGTGCGCATAGCCATGCTGATGACGCCGGGCTATCTGGCTTAGAAATATCATAATTTTGGGAGAGAATTTGACATGACACAACGCTGCGAAGGCAAACTCGCACTCGTCACCGGCGGCGCTCAAGGGCTTGGGCGGGCGCACTGCATCCGGCTGGCACAGGAAGGCGCGCGGGTTCTGGCGACGGACATCAACGGTGAAGGCGCGGCTGAAACCGCCGCCATCGTCAATGCCGAAATGGGCGCAGGAACCGCGTTCAGCATCGCGCACGACGTCACCGATCCTGCCGCATGGGAAGCCGCCGTGGATGCCGCGCGCGAGAATATGGGCGGGCTTAATGTGCTGGTGAACAATGCCGGGATCGGCGTGGCGGGCAATATCGAGACCTGCACCTTTGAGGACTGGAACCGCTGTTTTGACATCAACGTCAATTCGATCTTTCACGGCTGTCAAAAGGCCCTGCCGCTGATGCGCGAACACGCGCCGGGCTCCATCATCAACATCTCCAGCATCGCCGGACTGATCGCGAGTGACACGATGCCCGCCTACAACGCGTCAAAGGCGAGCGTGTGGATGCTGTCAAAGAGCATCGCGCTGCACTGTGCGAAGAAAAATATGCAGATCCGTTGCAATTCGGTGCACCCCACCTTTGTCGACACGCCGATCCTCGATGGCACGGCCAAGGCGGCGCGGCTCGACAAGGATGTTCTGCTGGAAAAACTCGCGCGGCAGATCCCGCTCAAATTCGTGGGTGAACCCAACGATATCGCCAACGCTGTGGTCTATCTCGCCAGCGATGAAAGCCGTTTCATGACCGGCGCGGAGATCAAGCTGGATGGCGGTATTTCGGCGATGTAGGATTTAAAGGTTTCTCGCAGAGGCGCAGAGGAAAGAGAGGCGCAGAGGGGTAGCGCCAGCCGCGAAGCGGCACTCAAACTTCATTCCATCAGGCGATTGCTGCCTAGGCAGTCACCAATGCGGCTTCGCCGAAAGTGTAACATCCCGGCGCCTCTCTTTCCTCTGCGCCTCTGCGAGAAACAAAAGAAAGAGGGGCCAAGCACCTATCGGTGCGGCCCCTCCCGGTCTTCTTTATTGTAGCCTTGCGCAGACCCCTAAAGAACCGGGCCCTCAATTCTGCGCAGGTCAGTCAGCGATCAAGGCAATCGCGATGTAAACGATCAGCAGGCTGCCAAAACCGATCAGCGTTCCGGCAACAAAGCCGAGGCGGACTATCATCGGGTCGATCCCGAAATAGTTGGCGATCCCGCCGCACACACCGGCCAGCTTTGCATCGGCCTTGTCCAGGCGGAATTGCTTTTGCGGCCCGGGGTTGCTCGATCCTTTGGTTACGTTGTTCATGCCAGCACTCCTATCGCAAGAATGCTCGAAGCCGAACCCGTGCTTGCAGGCAGGATCGCGGTGGCCATCAGCACGCCGGTCAAAACCAGGGCAGAGGCAGCGGCGAACAAGCGGTCGCTGATATGGGTAGGAAAATCATTGGGGGCGAACATGGTGGTTATGGTCCTTTCAGTGGGGTTGACGGGTCTGGCGACTTCGTTGGCTCAGGCCAGGTTGGGCGTGGCGGGAACAATTGCGTAGGCGAAGGTGCCGATCGTGAGCAGGACCGAGAAAGCGGCGGCTGCGAAACGGGTGCTGGTGTCACTGTTAAACATGGGGGCGTTTCCTTTATCGAGAGAGTGTATCGGGGAGGGTGTGGAGTGTTCAGACCATCACGGTGGGGCTGGCAGGGATGATTGCGTAAGCAAACAGAGCGGCCGAGATGACCAGTGCGAAAGCGGCAGAAGCGAAGCGGTTGGCGATGTTGGCGGCGTACATGTGTGATCTCCTTGATCGGTGTGGTTGGTTTCGTCTTTGGGTCCTTTCGGTTGTTTCCTTGGGACACAAACAACACTGCACAGGCCGTGCCAAACTCGAAAAACGGTAGAATTCTGCCGTTTTGTAACGAAGTGTAAACCGGCACCCCGTTCATCAATCCGAAAGGTTGGGATTTTCCACCACCAATTAGGATCGGGTATTTTCAACCCCGTGCCACTGGCCATATGACGCCCGCGTGCTAACGCCAAAGACGCTCATGTCGCTCGCCAGGATCACCCTTCAGAACTTCCGCAATCACGAAAGCAGCGCGCTGACGGAAACGGCGCATTTCAACCTCCTCGTGGGGGAGAACGGCGCGGGCAAGACCAATGTGCTCGAAGCGCTCTCGCTGCTCAGCCCCGGCCGGGGCCTGCGCCGCGCGGCGCTTCCACAGCTCGCGCGCCACATTGCTGAGGGCGAAGCGGGAGCCGGATGGGCGATCGGGGCCAGCCTGATCGAGCAGGGGCAGGTTTCTGCGCGCATCGGCACTTATACAGAAGCGGGTCGCCCCAATCGCAGGCTGGTGCGCATCAACGGCGCGGATGCGAGCGCCACGTCCCTTTCAGAGTGGCACGCAGTCAGCTGGCTGACCCCCGCGATGGACGGACTTTTTACAGACAGCGCAGGCGCGCGCCGACGCTTTGTCGACCGGATGACGCTGGCCGTTGAGCCGGGTCACGCGAAATCGGTCGCACAATATGAGACGGCTCTGCGCGAACGCAATCGCCTGTTGGAGGAGCGCGGCGATGCGCGTTGGCTGGACGCGATCGAAGCGCAGGCCGCCCAACATGGCACCGCAGTGGCTGCGGCGCGCGCGCGGCTGATCTCCATGCTGGCGGATGAGCTGTCGGCCTTGCCGCCTGAACCTTTTGCAAGGCCCGCCCTCACCTATCGCGCAGGCGGGCCGATAGATGCAGCTGGGCTGCTCGCCAGTTTCGCGCGGGAACGCAGGCGCGATGCCGCTGCCGGGCGCGCGCTGACAGGGCCGCACCGTGACGAACTGGAAGTTGTAATGGCCTCGACCGGCGTGCCAGCCGCCTCGTGCTCCACCGGAGAGCAGAAAGCGATGCTGATCGCGATCACGCTGGCACACGGCGTGCTCGCTTCGGAGGGTCGGCCAAGCATGCTGCTGCTCGATGAGGTTGCCGCCCATCTTGATCCGGTGCGCCGCGCAGAGCTGTTCCGCCGCTTGCGCAGCGGCAAGGCGCAAATCTGGATGACCGGCACTGAACTCGCCCCCTTTTCCGAAATCGAAGCGGAGGCGGCGATCTGGCGGGTCAGCGGCGGCACGCTGGAAAAGCTCTAAATCACGTCATTGCGAGCCGAAGGCGCGGCATTTCAGTGCGCGGCGCACCCGGCTCTGGATTGCTTAGCTACGCTCGCAATGGCGAAACGAGGGTCTAGCTTTCCTCAGGCAGCGCTTCAGCTACGGTCTCAATCGTTGAGCTAACCAGTTCCTCAATCCCCTCTACCGTGGGGTGGATGCGGTCGTCCTGAAACAATTGCGGCTGCTCATAGATATCCTCCAGCCAGAACGGGATCAGCGCCGCGTCATATTCGCTCGCCAACTCGCCATAGAGCGCATCGAAATCAGCCTGATATTCCGGACCGTAATTCGGCGGCGCGCGCATACCCATGATCAGCACGGGGATCTCCCGTGCCTTCAGCTCATCCAGCATCGCGGTCATGTTTGCGCGCGTCTGGTCAGGCGAAAGCCCGCGCAGCAGATCATTGCCACCCAGCTCCAGAATGAACAGGTCAGGGGTATCGCTTTGTGCCTCAAGCACGAATTCAAGCCGCGCCAACCCCGCCGCGCTGGTGTCGCCGGACACGCCTGCATTCGCCACCCGCGCATTGACACCGCGCGCCCGCAACGCCGCCTCCAGCTTGGCCGGATAACTGTCGCGGTCCGGCTGTTCAAAGCCATATCCGGCAAACAGGCTGTCTCCAAAGGCGAGGATGCGCACCACCTCCCCCATGACCGGGATGGCGGGCAATGTGTCATCGCCTGGGACGGTCGCGGCCCCACTTGCGGGAACCGCTGCGGCGCTGTCGGCATTCTCACTGCACGCGGCCAGCAGCAATGCGCCCGCCCCCGCAACGGCAATTGCTGCGCTCTTGAGTCCGTTTCGTATTGGCCCGTTTCGTCGTGACATGTATCAATCTTTCGGCAGGTTCTTGTTTGAAACGTGCCTCTATCCCAAATGGTGCCGGTGACCAATAATTTGACAGATCCTGCATCCGCATCGCCCCTCCCCGCAATCACCGCGCGCAATCTCACTCTCACCCTTGGCAGCAAGGCTGCACCGGTTGATATCCTGCGCGGAATTGACCTCGAGATCGCGGCAGGAGAAGTCGTTGCGCTGTTGGGGCCGTCGGGTTCGGGAAAGAGCTCGCTGATGGCGGTGCTGTCCGGGCTTGAGCGCGCGAGTGGCGGCAATCTGACGGTTGCGGGACAGGACTTCACCACTCTGGATGAGGACGGTCTGGCACAGGCGCGGCGCGGGCGGATCGGGATTGTGCTTCAGGCTTTCCACCTCCTGCCCACCATGACAGCGGCAGAAAATGTCGCGACCCCGATGGAACTGGCCGGAGCCAGAGATGCGAGCCCGCGCGCCGAGGCGGAATTGACCGCTGTCGGCCTTGGCCACCGGATCGGCCACTACCCCACCCAATTATCGGGCGGAGAGCAACAGCGCGTCGCCATTGCCCGCGCCACCGCGCCGCGCCCCGCTCTGATCTTTGCTGATGAGCCGACCGGCAATCTGGACGTGCACACCGGCGAGGAAATCGTCGACCTGCTGTTTGCCCGCCGCGCGGAAACGGGCGCGACGCTGCTGATTATCACGCATGACCGCGCGCTCGCGGAAAAATGCGAGCGGGTGCTGACCATGGCGGACGGCGTGATCATCTCTGACCGTCCGGGCGCAGATCAGTCAGGTGGCGCGCGATGACCGCATCCGCAGGCGGTCTAACATGGGGCGATGCTTGGCGGCTGGCGCGGCGTGACCTCAATGCCCGTTTCAAAGGTCTCAGGCTGCTGCTCGTGTGCATCTTTCTTGGCACGGCGGCCTTGGCGGCGATTGGCACGCTGACCGCCTCGATTGAGCGTGAGCTGGCCTCCAGCGGTCAGGAATTGCTGGGCGGCGATATCGAAGTGGAAGTGTGGCAGCGCGACCTTTCGCAAGAAGAGCAGGCTGCGCTGACGCAATACGGCACCGTCTCGGGCGGCACTCGATTGCAGGCGATGGCGATCAGCGATGCCGAAACCGGGGCAGATGGAGAAGGCAACACCGCACCGATTGAGCTCAAAGCCGTCGATGCGCTGTGGCCGCTCTATGGCGCGCTGACGCTGACCGATGGCCGCGAGGTTGCGGCACCCACGGGCGACACGGCATGGCTTTCACAAGGGGCGCTGGACCGGCTTGATATCGAGACGGGCGAGCAATTCCGCATCGGCACCGTCACGCTGACCGCGGGCGGCGTGATCGACAATGAACCCGATCGCCTGTCCGAAGGGTTCCAGCTTGGCCCGACCATTATCGTCGCCGAAGATGTGCCCGCGCGCGCTGGCCTGTTGCAGCCGGGCGCGCTCTATCAAAGCAAGTATCGCGTCGCCTTTGACGATGCGGGCCAGTCTCCCGAAGCCGCCCAAGAGGCTCTGAGCGACGCCTTTCCCAATGCAGGCTTCGACTTCCGCACGCGCGATCGCGCCTCGCCGGGGGCCGACCGGTTTGTCCAGCAGATGAGTGACTTTCTGACGCTGGTGGGCCTTGCCGCCCTGGTGATTGCCGGGATCGGGATTGCGGGCGGGGTTTCCAGCTATCTCGACCAACGCCGCGCCAGCATCGCCACGCTGAAGGTGCTGGGCGCCTCCAGCCGTGACATCGTGCGCATCTATGCGCTCCAAATCGCCGCCGCCGCCGTGATCGGCAGCGCGCTGGGTCTGGCGACAGGCGTGCTGGTGACGCCGTTTCTCAGCACCGCCTTGCAAGGCCTGCTGCCGGTGGAAAGCGGCTTTGTGATCGAGCCTGCGCCGCTGATCCTTGCCGCGGCCTATGGCTTGCTGGTCGCCTTTGCCTTTGCTGCCGCGCCGTTGCTGCGCGCGCGGACCTTTCCCGCGATGGCGCTGATGCGCAGCGGGATCACGCCCCTGTCGCGGGACAAGCGCGCTCTGGGCGCGACCGCACTGGGCCTTGCCGCGATCTGCGCGCTGGCTTTGCTGACGACGGACCGCGTGGTGCTTTCGGCGAGCTTCCTGGTCGGTGCGGGGGCGGCGCTGCTGCTGCTTGCCGCGCTGGGCTTTGGCATTCAGGCGCTCGCCCGCCGCATGCCGCGCCCGTCCAACCCGATCCTGCGGTCCGCGCTCGCCAACATCCATCGCCCCGGAGCGCCCACCGGCGCGCTGGTGACGGCGCTTGGCTTTGGTCTGGCGGCATTCGTGCTGCTGGCCGCGATCCAGACCGCGATTGACGGGAACATCCAAAGCCGCGTGCCGCAAGAGGCACCGGACTATTTCGTGATCGACGTGCCGCGCGACAGCGAAGTGCGCTTCAAGGGGCTGGTGCGCAACACCTTCCCCGATGCCGAGATTCGCACCGTACCAACCTTGCGCGGCGCGGTGCTGGCATATGGCCAGAAAGACGCGATGCAGCGCGTCTCGCAGTTGGAGGAGATACCCGAGGGCGCCTTCTTCCTGAACGGCGAGCGGGGACTGACCTATTCCGACGAGCTTCCAATCGGCAACAGCCTGGTTGAGGGCGAATGGTGGGATGCGGGCCATACCGGCGAAATGCTGGTATCGATCAATGTCGATGGCGCGCGGGCATTGGGGCTGGAGGTTGGCGATTACATCACTCTGGGCGTGCTGGGTACAGAGCGCGAGGTGCGTATCGCAAACCTGCGAGAGATCGACTGGGAGAGCCTAGGCTTTAACTTCACGCTCGTCTTTTCACCCAACACGCTGGACGATGTGCCCCACAATCTCGCCGCTTCGGTAGAGCTCAACGAGGCGGGCAGCGCAGGCGAAATCACCGAGAAGCGCGGCACTGTGCTGCGCGCAATGGTGCGGTCCTTCCCGTCCAGCTCTGTGGTGGATGTCAGCGAAGTGCTGGTCGAGGCCCGCAACCTGCTGGAACAGGTGGCTCTGGCGACGCTGGCGGCGGCGGCCGTCGCGGTGCTGGCTGGGCTGGCGGTCCTTATGGGCGCAATTGCCGCAGCGCGGGCATCGCGCATGTATGACACGGTGATGCTGCGCGTTCTGGGCGCGAGCCGGCGTCAGGTGCTGATGATGCAGCTGGCGGAATACGGCCTGATCGCCGCCGCGCTCGCCATTGTGGCGCTTGCGCTGGGTTCAGGGCTTGGCTGGGTTGTGATCACCCAGATGTTCGATTTCGAATGGCTGCCCGATTGGGGCCGCGTGCTCGGCGTGCTGGGCCTTGGCCTCGCGATGGTGATCGCATTCGCCATCGGCGGGTCGCTGCCACTGCTAAGGGCAAAACCGGCGCAGGCGCTCAGGGAATTGTAGTCCCCCGAGCGCCTGCATTAACGGTTCCAATCAGGAAAAGATGTCGGTGTCGTAGCCAACCATGCCGGGCTGACCTTTGACCACCAGTGTGCTGGCGATCATATCGTGAAGCCCCTGCTTCTTCTCGGTAAAGGCGACCATGATATAGCCGATACCCAGAATCAGGCCGGACAGGATCTTGCCAAAATAGCGTCCCGCCGCGCGCGGATATGTCAGACGGCCACCGTTCATATCGGTGACGATCAGGCCGACAGCCTTCTTGCCCGGCGTCGCCTGCATGTTGGAGCCTTCAAAACCAACGAAATAGGCGATGCCGATCACAAAACCGAGGAAGTCGGTGATCCCGAAGCTTGCCTGCGCCTCAACATCAAACAGCGACGCGCCTGAAAGTGCCGCGATGATAAACTGAGCCACAACCAGGATCACCAGATCAATCAGGTAAGCTCCGACACGTATCCAAAAACCAGCATAGTCCATCTTAGAATCATCCCCTGTTTCATGGGCATTTGAGCGCCCATCGGCGACAACATGCCTTTGCCATGCTGCATTGCAAGGCGAATTGCGGCGAGGCGCACCAATCAGCCACAGGAATTTCCGGGCACTGGTGCGCCCTTGTGTGCGACGCTCAAAGAAAAAGGCCCCGCGCGATTGTCTCGCGCGGGGCCTTTCAAGCGTTTGGATTGACCGCTTAAGCTATCAGAACCGGAAGCGGACGACGCCGCCATAGGTGCGCGGTGCGCTGGGATAGCCGGACACTGTGCCGGACTGTGCCACACCATCGAACACGGTCAGAATGTACTGATCGTCCAGAAGGTTACGCGCAAATGCACCCACTTCAATCCCGTTGTTCAAAGCCAGCGTGATCGAGGTGTTCACCAGATTGACTTCGCGGCGGAAGATGCGCGGGTCACCATTGGCCGCGTTGAATGTCGGCAGGCCATTGTTGATGTCGACATTGCTTTCGTGGTTGTAATCCACGCGGCTGATGATGCGGGTGCCACTGTCGAATTCATGCGTGTAAGTCGCCGAGGTGGCGATGGTCCACTCAGGAATACCAGCCGGGGTCTGTCCTGTCAGATCGCCGACAACGCTGCCGGTGAAGCTGTCAAACAGCGGATCAAGGTATGTCGTCGCAAAAGTCAGCACCAGACCATCTGTCGGGTTGATTGTGGCATCGAATTCAAAGCCCTTGACCGATTGCTCACCCGCATTGCGCAGGGCAAAACCGGTGCCGGTGAAGGCAAAGCTCTGGAAGCCCTGGATCGTCTGGTCGAACACAGCGAGGTTGAAGCCAAAGCCTTCCCACTGTCCCTTGATGCCGATTTCATAGACTTCGGCATCTTCGGGGCCTGCAAAGCGTGTTCCCGAAACAAGGTTCGGCACGGCAAGCCCTGCATCGATGATCGGCGAAGATGGCGCGCCAAAGGTCGAATTGCCTGGACCGGCTACGAAATCCGTACCCAGCGGCCGGCTGTCACGCGACAGGTTGACCGAGCTGGCCTTGAAGCCGGTCGCGTAGCTGCCGTAGACATTGACCTCGGGAGAGACCTGATACGCCACCCGGAACAGATATGTCAGTTCATCGTCACGCGTGCGGCCATCCTCGACCGCGTTGGGCACGTTCAGGAAAGGCGGCTGGAACTGGAATGCTGCCAGACCCAGAAGCGGGTTCACTGTCGGATCGGTCGCCGCCGCCAGCAGTGCGGCCTGGTTTGCAGCAGGCAATGCCTGGAACTGGTCGCGGTTCGTAACACCGCCCATAGTCGCGCCGGTGATGAATGCATCGACCAGATTGATCTGACCAAGAGGATCGAAGCTCTGTTGAGCCACGGTGAAATCCTTCTTGTCATCGGTGTAGTTGAACCCGGCGGTGAAGACGAGGCCGTCAATCGGCTCGAAATCGAAGGTACCAAAGACGGACCATGCCTGGTTATCCAGCGTGAAACGCTCTGACGTCAGCAGCGGCGTCGTAAAGATGCTTTCCTGCGGCAGGCCAAGCGCAGCCTCAACCCCGTTGAATGCACCGGGGCCGCCGGCAAGCAGTTCGAAGAAGTCGCGGATCTGGGTGCCGTTCTGGACCCCGCTGTCCTGTGAGATCGACTCATCGAAGAAGAAACCGCCCAACAGGAAGTTGAACGGACCGTCGAAGTCCGAGGCAACGCGCAGTTCCTGCGTGAATGTCTGGACATCCTGTTCGCGCGTTTCGCTGGCGATATCGAGGCTGGAATAGTCAATATCCGAACGGAAGAAGTTCTCCAGTTCGCGATAGGCCGTAATTGATGTGAACGACAGCGGGCCAGCCTCGTAATCCATCTGGATCGAGCCGCCATAATTGTCGACAGTGTTTTCCGGAACCTGATTGAGGAAGGCCTCATAGGCGAAGAAATCGGTGCTGATCTGTCCGCCAAGCGCCTGAAGCGCGGGAACGGTGGGGCCAGCCACAACCGTTGCAACCTGACAGCAAACCTCGTCAATGCGGGAATAATCGGCAATGGCGCGGATCTTGAAATCAGGTGTCGGCTCGATTAGCAACTGGCCACGGGTGGACCAGCGGTTGCGATCGTTCTGGTCAACGCCAAGGTTGACGATTTCGGCAAAGCCGTCGCGGCGCTGATAGCTGCCGTCGAGCGACCATGCGATGTTGTCAGTGATCGGGCCGGTGACGTCGCCTTTCAGGAAGACGGTGTTGAAGTTGCCATAGACCGCTTCGATGTTGCCGCCGAATTCGAACTGCGGCTCCCGCGTCACGACCGAGATAACACCGGCGGATGCGTTCTTGCCGAACAGGGTCGATTGCGGACCGTTGAGGACTTCGATGCGCTGCACATTGGGCAGATCGCCCAGTGCCGCAGCAGAGCGCGAACGGAACACGCCGTCGATGAAGACGCCAACCGACGGCTCAACGCCGAAGTTGTTATCGCCATTACCGAACCCGCGAATGATGAAGGTCGATGCCGAAGAGGTCTGCAACTGCGACACACGCAGCGACGGGGTCACTGTCTGCAGGTCAAGCACGTCGCGGATTTGCGCCTGCTCAAGCGTTTCACCGCTGGTCACAGAAACGGAGATCGGCGTTTCCTGAAGCGTTTGCTCACGCTTGGACGCGGTCACGATGATCTGGTTGTTGTTTTCCGGCGCTTCGAGTTCAAGCGCAAGTTCATCGGCGTCATCAGAGTCCACCTGCTGCTGGGCAGATGCAACGCCGGGCGCAGCGAAAGCGAAAGCTGTGGCACCCGCAAGCAGGGTGAATCGATACTTTCCGGCAGAGCCGGTGAAATAAGAACGCATGGAAGCTCCTCTCCTCAATCCCTCGATAGCAAGAGAGTTGCGGTCGCGGCCTTATTGCGTGGCTGTATTGCGATCCGAAGAGCACCCCAGATGCTCCCCTCCCTTACTCGATTGCCAAAACCGTTACGCCAGTGTCATGAGTCCGACAACGCAAAACCCCAAAACCACACACGATTATCCCCGTGAAACCGTCATAATGTTGCAGGACTGACACAGTGACCATTCACCCGTAACGCGCATCGCCACTCACAAGCTCATTCACAGGCCTTGCCGCCCCGCCGCCGCTCAGCTAAGCGCGCGGGCGACCGGCTGGCTGTCTGTTGCAGCGCAGCATTGCCATGACCTTCTTCCCTTGCGCTTTATATACAGTGCATCTCGCCGGGCGTGTGTTCGCCCGCAATCGACCGAAAGCTTTAGTCCATGTCCAAGGCCCCCTCATCCCTTCGTAACGTCGCGATCATCGCGCACGTTGACCACGGCAAGACCACGCTGGTTGACCAGCTCTTTCGCCAGTCGGGCACCTTCCGCGAAAACCAGCGCGTTGAAGAGCGCGCGATGGACAGCGGCGACCTGGAAAAAGAGCGCGGCATCACCATCCTTGCCAAGTGCACGAGCGTCGAATGGAAAGGCGCTGACGGCGAGACCACCCGCATCAACATCGTCGACACACCGGGCCACGCCGATTTCGGCGCCGAGGTGGAGCGCATTCTGAGCATGGTGGATGGGGTAATCCTGCTGGTCGACAGCGCAGAAGGGGCGATGCCGCAGACCAAGTTTGTGACCGGCAAGGCGCTGGCTCTGGGCCTGAAACCCATCGTCGTCGTCAACAAGATCGACCGTCCCGATGGCCGGCCGCAGGAAGTGCTCGACGAAGTGTTCGACCTGTTCGCCAGCCTCGATGCCAATGACGAACAGCTCGACTTCCCCTCGCTCTGGGCCTCGGGCCGCGATGGCTATGCCAGCGAGGATGAAAGCGCGCGCGAAGGCACGCTGGCCCCGCTGTTCGAACTCATCACGAAACACGTGCCCGCCCCCGACCTTGATACGACGGGCAAGTTCAGCTTCCTCGCCACCCTGCTTGACCGGGACAATTTCATGGGCCGCGTTCTCACCGGCCGCGTCCAGTCCGGAACGGTCAGACTGAACGATCCGATCCACGCCATCGATATGGACGGCAAGGTCGTCGAAGTGGGCCGCGCGACCAAGCTGATGAGCTTTGACGGGCTGGAGCGTGTGCCGGTTGAAACCGCGCAGGCGGGTGACATCATCGCGCTGGCGGGGCTTGAAAAAGCGACCGTTTCCAACACGATCTGCGATCCTTCCGTGTCTGAACCCATCGCGGCTCAACCGATCGATCCGCCCACGCTCGCCATGCGCTTTTCGGTGAATGACAGCCCGCTGGCCGGACGCGAAGGCACCAAGGTGACGAGCCGCATGATCCGCGACCGTCTGCTGCGCGAGGCCGAAACCAATGTCGCCATCCGCATCACCGAAGCCGAAGACAAGGACGCGTTCGAAGTCGCGGGGCGCGGTGAACTCCAGTTGGGCGTGCTGATCGAAACCATGCGCCGCGAAGGCTTTGAACTCGGCATCAGCCGTCCCAAAGTGCTGTTCCGCGAAGAAGACGGCCAGCGCATGGAGCCGTTTGAAACCGTCGTGATCGACGTGGATGACGAACATTCCGGCACCGTTGTCGAAAAGATGCAGAGGCGCAAAGCCGACCTCACCGAAATGCGCCCGTCCGGCGTGGGCAAGACCCGCATCACCTTCTCCGCCCCGTCACGCGGGCTGATCGGGTATCACGGGGAATTCCTGTCCGACACGCGCGGCACGGGCATAATGAACCGCTTGTTCGAGAAATACGACGCCTATCGCGGCACAATCGAAGGGCGCAGCAACGGCGTGCTGATCTCCAACGGCGACGGCGAATCCAACGCCTATGCGCTCAACATGCTGGAAGAACGCGGCGAGATGTTCGTGGGTGCCGCGGCCAAGGTGTATGAAGGCATGATCATCGGCGAAAATTCCAAGCCAGACGATCTGGAAGTGAACCCGATGAAAGCCAAGCAGCTTTCCAACGTGCGCTCCACCGGTAAGGATGACGCGATCCGCCTCACCCCGCCGCGCCGGATGAGCCTCGAACAGTCCATCGCCTATATCGACGACGATGAAATGGTCGAGGTCACCCCGCAGTCAATCCGCCTGCGCAAAACAGAACTCGATCCGAATGAGAGAAAGAAGGCGCGGCGCAAAAAGAGTAGCTGACCCCCGCACCCTCACTCCCCGCGAGCGATCGCCAGCATGTTGGGCTGGCCGTTGCTGGCGCTCACGCCGCCGTCGACGGGCAGATTTACGCCGGTGATGAAGCTGGCGTCGTCGCTGGCGAGGAAGGCTGCGGCGGCGGCGATGTCTTCGGGTTCGCCCACGCGCTGGATCGCGACGCGCTGCATGAAGGCTTTCAGCATGGCCTCATTCTCAATGATGCCCTCCACCATGTCGGACCGCGTGACCGAGGGGTTGATCGAGTTGACGCGGATGCCCAGCATGCCGACTTGCAGCGCGAGGCCGCGCGTCATGTTGGTCACCGCACCCTTTGACGCATTGTAGAGCGGCATGGTGGAATCCCCGCCGATCCCCGAAACGCTGGAGATGTTGACGATCGAGCCTTGCGTCTTCTTCAGCACGGGGATCGCGGCGCGGCACATATACAAGACGCCCTTTACGTTGATGTCGATCACGCGGTCGATATCCTCATCGCTCTGTTTGGCGAGCAGGCCGGGCGCGGCGACACCGGCATTGTTGACGAGCGTATCGAGCTGACCGAATTTCTCGACCGTGGCGGCGACAATTTCGTCTGCAAACGCGGACTTGCTGACATCGCCAGCGACCACCAGAGCGCGCGCCGGGTCCAGCGTATCGGCCACCGCCTTGCACTTTTCGGCATTGCGGGCGTTGATGACGACATTGGCCCCTTCGGCGTAAAAGCGGCGGGCAATCCCTTCGCCAATGCCGGTTGATGATCCAGTGACGATGACGGTTTTGCCAGCGAAGCGGGTGGATGTGGTCATTACGCGTTCCTCTCAAGATGTGTGGTGAGGGAACACGGGGGACGCGGTTTTGTGCCCTTGTGATGGGTATCAGGTGTGTGTGTGATTTTCCTACACGGCGCGCGGCTGATAGCGTGCGCGGCCCCTGATCCTTGTGCGGATTGCCACCACCCGCGTCGATCCGTTTGAGCGCGACGGCATTTCAGCCTGAAAGGAAAAGTCACACTCTAAAACGGGAATTTGGCTGAATTACTCTATTTTCCAATTGGTTGACGCAAATTCGGGCGTCAAAAAAACCCTCATGAGTGTCAAGTGAGGCCGCTTCACTGGCCAAGCCAAATCGGGGGTGATACCCGCTCCCACCATGAACACCGCAACGCTTGTCAGCCTCGCCGCCTATTTCGTCCTCATGATCGCCATCGGGCTTTATGCCTGGCGCAAATCGACCGCCGACAGCGAGGGGTATTTGCTGGCCGGGCGCAATTTGCCGCCATCGGTCGCCGCGCTGAGTGCGGGGGCGAGCGATATGTCGGGCTGGTTGCTGCTGGGCCTACCGGGCGCCTTGTATGCCAGCGGGTTGGTCGAGGCGTGGATCGGCATCGGGCTGTTTGCGGGCGCAGTTGCGAACTGGATCATCGTCGCCCCGCGCCTGCGCGAACAGACCGAACGGTTCGGCAACGCGCTGACCATTCCGCAATTCCTCGCCAACCGCTTTCCCGAGCGAGGCACGGAATTGCGTGTGATCAGCGCGATTGTGATCGTCACGTTCTTCACAGTCTACACCGCGGCAGGGCTGGTGGGCGGTGGCAAGCTGTTTGAGACCGCCTTTGCAGGCCTGCTCCCCGGCCTGGGATTGAGCGATTACATGCTGGGCATCGCGATCACGGCGGGAATTGTGCTCGCCTAAACGATGGTGGGCGGGTTTCTGGCGGTCAGCCTGACCGACTTTGTCCAAGGGCTGATCATGATGGTGGCGCTGGTGATGATGCCGCTGGTCGTCCTGTTCGGAAGCGGCGGGGATGGCGGCGCATCGTTGGAGCAGGTGCCAGTGCCTGGCTTCCTCAGCCTGACCGAGGGACTGACCGCATTGGGCTTTATCAGCGCGGTGACATGGGGGCTGGGCTATTTCGGGCAGCCGCATATCATCGTGCGGTTCATGGCGATTGATACGGTCGAGAAGGTCGCCCGCGCCCGCACCTATGGCCTGTCATGGATGGCGGTTTCGCTTGCGGGAGCAATCGGCATGGGCCTTGCCGGGCGCGCCTATGCAGAGCGGAACGGGATTGTGGTGGAAGACCCTGAGACGATCTTTATCGTGCTTTCGGAATTGCTGTTCCACCCTGCGATCACCGGCTTCCTGTTTGCCGCTTTGCTGGCCGCGATCATGAGCACGATCTCCTCGCAATTGCTGGTAAGCTCAAGCTCGCTGACGGAGGATTTCTACCGGCTGTTCCTGCGCAAGGAAGCGAGCGAGCGCGAGGCGGTGAATGTCGGGCGCATGTGCGTTGCGCTGGTGGCCTTTGCCGGGATCGCGATTGCGAGCGACCCGAACGCGCAGGTGCTGGGGCTGGTCTCCAACGCATGGGCCGGGTTTGGCGCGGCCTTCGGTCCGCTCATCATTCTGGCGCTGATGTGGCGCGGGATGACTGGCGCGGGCGCAGTGGCGGGACTGGTGACTGGCGCTGGCGTGGTGGCGGCGTGGATTGCGCTGGGCTGGAATGCGAGCTTTATGGGAGGAGGCGGCCTCTACGAGATCGTGCCCGGCTTCATCGCGGCGTGGATCGCGATTGTCGCGGTCAGCAAAGCAACGCAGGGCAGCGCGCAGGCCGAAGTGTCAGGCGCGCCTGCTGAATAAATCTGGAGCAACTGTAACCACCCACACGGCAATCGCGAACACCCACTGAACCGTCGGCACATTCGCCGATCATCGCCTGTGGAGTGCACCTTAATATGATCCGTCTTTTTGCCCTCATCGCCGCCATCGGAGCCCTGGTGGTTGGCGCGATGCAATTGTCCGCCCGCCCGGATATCTCAGGCTGGCAAACATATGACGCCGCCGAATTCATGATGGCGCAAAAGAAAGGCAAGACGATCGTGGTTGATGTCTATGCCGACTGGTGCCCCACCTGCCGTGCACAGGCGCCGATCCTGAATGAGTTGCGCGTGGAAAAGCAGAGCAGCGACGTGGTCTTCATGAAGGTGAACTTCGACGAGGAGAAAGCCTTCCTGCGCACACACCGCGTGCCGCGCCAGTCCACCGTGCTGGTGTTCAAGGGTATGGAGGAGACCGCCCGCTCCATCGCGCAGACAGAACGCACCGCGCTTCGCCGCGTGGTTCTGAACGCGCTTTGATCCGAGCCTGAAACACCCACGATGCTAACCAGCCTCGCCCTTGCTTTCGTTGCCGGATTGGTGACGATTCTCAACCCGTGCGTCCTACCGCTGGTGCCGATCCTTGTCGGGTCCGCGCTGGGCAGGGCGAAGGCGGGCCCGCTGGCGCTGGCGGCGGGGCTGGTGACAAGCTTTACGCTGTTCGGTTTTACCGTGATCGCGTTCGGATATTCGCTGGGCATTGATGAGCAGCTGGTTCGCAGCCTTGCGGGCGCTCTGCTGGCTGTGGCGGGCGCCGTGCTGCTAGTGCCGCAAGCACAGGCTGCGCTCAGCGCGGCGGCGGCTCCGCTGACCAATGCTGGCAATCAGCAGCTTGAAAAGGTCAGCAGCGATGGCGTAACCGGACAATATCTGGTCGGGCTTTTGCTCGGCCTCGTCTGGGCACCGTGTGTTGGCCCCACGCTGGGTGTGGCCATTGTGGCGGCCAGCGCGGGTGAGAACCTTGCCAGCAGCTTCTTCATTTTCCTCATATTCGGTGTGGGCGTTGCGACATCTATCCTCGCCTTCGCCTATGGATCGCGCCGCGCCCTGGGTGAGCGCGGACGGGCGCTGCAAGCGGTGTCGCGCTATGCCAAGCCGATATTTGGCGCGGCCTTGCTGGTGGTGGGCGTGATGGTGCTGAGCGGTTTTGACAAGGTCGTCGAGATCGCCATGCTTAATGCCTTGCCTGACAGCGTGATCGCCTTCACCACCAGCTTTTAAGAGCACGCGTCCTTTCCTGCACCCTTTTCTATTGGCACCGAAACGCGCATCATGATTCCCGGATCATAACCGAGGGAGGCAATTATGAGCGCAGACAACACACCCCTGGAAACCGGACCGCGCATCACCGGACTTGGCGGCGTATTCTACGTCGTGAAAGACCCCGAAGCGACGCGTGCATGGTATCGCGAGACGCTGGGGCTGGACGGCACCTATGGCCCGCAACTTGCGTGGGCCGAAGAACCCAAGACCAACCCCTATTCGCTGATCAGCCACTTCGCGAATGACGAATATGTGCAGCCGGGCAAAGGCGGCTTTATGATCAATCTGCGGGTCAACGATCTCGATGGTTTTGTCGCGCAACTCAAGGCCAAGGGCGTGAATGTGCTGGACACCGCAGATGAGGGTTATGGTAAATTTGCATGGCTGCTAGATCCTGACGGCGTGAAGATCGAGCTGTGGGAGCAGGTTGCCGACGAATTGCCCTGAAAATACCATAGTCCGTCGCAAATATCACAGGATTTTCAGAACCTTCCGATGCGTTCATAAATCGGTAAGTGTAAAGCCGTAGGATAAAATTAAGAAAAGGGTAACCGTGATCCTTGCCGAAAAAACAACCGTGACCCGGCAATAGTCCTTAAGTATGAAACGCAGAACCGATCCTAAGGCGCCCGCCGCAACGGGCCTGTTGGCCGCCAGCACGCTGGCGATTTCGGCCTGTGGTGGCATCATCCCTGCGGGCCAGGCACCTGAGGATTATGGGCAATCGTCAGAACCCGTTCAGATCGGAACCGGGCGCGATTATCCGCCGGCCTATCGCGGATCGGATCAGGCAACCTCAGCCCGTCAGCCGGTGCGCATGGCGTCTGCTCCGATCAGCCGCGCTCCGCATCCGGGCGACAAATCATGCCTTGCCGATCTGGGCGCATCGGGCGCGCGTTTCAATCCGATCCCAGATACCTATGCCGCACCTGGCTGTAACAAGCTGGGCACGGTGCAATTGTCCGCGCTGTCGGGCGACACCACGCAGTTCGGCGTCAGCAATCTTGGCCCGGTCAAATGCGAAACCGCCAAGGCATTCGGCGCATGGGCGCGATTTGGCGTGGACCGCGCCGCGCGCCAGATTCTCAAAAGTCCGCTGAAACGGATCGAGACAATGGGCAGCTATTCCTGCCGCAATGTCGCAGGGTCTGACAGACGCTCAGGCCATGCGACGGGCAATGCGATCGACGTGTCGGGCTTCGTTTTGAAGGATGGTCGCCAGATCAACCTGACAGACGACTGGGACGGCGGCACTGCGGCAGAGCGGGAATTTCTGCGGGTGGTGCAAAAGAGCGCATGCAAACGGTTTGGTACGGTGCTTGGCCCGGAATACAACGCCGCGCATAAAGACCACTTCCATCTGGAAGGCACCGGCGCGAAATTCTGCCGCTAAAACGGTTTTAGGGCATCCGGCATAAAGCCAGACACCCCAAATCTTTGACAAAAATGAGATTTCAGCCCTGACACTCCTGATTGATCAGGCGCGCAATTCGGGCTCCAGCTTGGCCTCCAGTTTCAGGCGCACCGCCTCGGCGGCGTGCCGCGCGCCCAGCTTGCTCATCATGTTGGCGCGGTGGATTTCAACCGTGCGCGGGCTGATCTCAAGCTCACGGGCGATCACCTTGTTGCTGCTGCCTTCGGCCAGCCAATCGAGAACTTCGCGTTCGCGGGTGGAAAGGCTTGAGATGCGGTCGCGCGCCTCGATCATGCGGCGACGGGCCTGACCGATCAGTTCGGCCTCCTTCTCGATCCGCGAAAGGCACCGTGCAAACCGGTCAGGGTCCAGCGGCAGGGAGAGGTAATCCAGCGCACCCGCCTTGATCGCATCCACGATCCGTCCGGGCCGGGGCTGCGTTTCAAATGCGATCAGCGGAAGCCAGATGCCCAGACGGCTGAGCCGTTCCAGAATGACAGAGACCCCGCCCTCCTCCGCTGTGTCGCGAGCAATGATGATGCCCTCTCGCGGAGGGTGGACGGCCAGTTCGGACAGATCACCATAAACTTCGCAATGATGATCAAGCGCGAACCCGACTCTGGCCAGCTCGGCGCGATGGCGACTGGAGGAGTCAATGAAGTGGAGAGAAGCTTTACGTGTCATAACCAGTCCACTGCGACAGACCGTGCATTATTTCACGTCAGACCGCTTCCATTACGGAGCAATGCAACGCCAAAAGGGCAGATAGCCTTTGCATAACAGCAGGTTACATATCTCCAAAATGAACCTGAAATCAGCATGGTTAACCGCAGTTACCCCTAGGGGATAACCGAAAGCGTTCGCCGCAGGCTGGACAGCGCGGCGTTTCGCCTCATTCCGATTCGAAATTGTAATTCGGCAGGGAATCGAACGCGGACTTCAGCGCATCGCCCCAGCCCGCCGAAATCTCTCCGAAATAGGGGTCTTCGGCTGTAATCCGGCGCTGGTAGGTGGCAGCAAATTCATCCTTGCCGATCACCATCATGTCCAGCGGCAGGCCGACAGAGAGATTTGCCTTAAGCGTGGAATCGAACGACACCATCAACAGCTTTGCCGCATCTTCAAAGCTCATGTCGCGATCATAGGCGCGCAGGATGATCGGGCGGCCATACTTGGTCTCTCCGATCTGGAAGAAAGGTGTGTCCCAGCTGGCTTCGATAAAGTTGCCTTCGGGATAGATCATGAACAGGCGCGGCTCCATTCCGGCGATCTGGCCTGCAAGGATGATCGAGGCGGTGAACTTGCCCCGCCCGCGGTCGCCGTTTTCGTCCTGTCGTTCGGCAATGGTCTTGCGCAGCAGCTTGCCGATTTCGGTTGCGACGCTGAACATGGTTGGCCCCTTGACCAGCGTGTTGTCACGCTCATCGGGTTCCTTGGTGCGTTCTTCCAGCTGGCTGACCACAGCCTGTGTCGTGGCCAGATTGCCCGCCGTCATCACCGCGATCATGCGCTCGCCCGGCACCTGCCAGGAGAACATTTTCTGGAAGACCGAGATATTGTCGACGCCCGAATTTGTCCGAGTGTCGCTCATCAGGACAAGGCCCTTGTCCAGCACCATGCCAACGCAATACGTCATATAAATTGTTCCAGTGTTTCGACCAAAGCAGTAGGCCAGAAATCGAGGGGCGCCGTTACACCTGATTCGCGGGGATGTCTCCATAATCTCGCGCTTCCCATCCAGATGGGTGCGCGCAAAACCTATTGCGAGACCTGACCGGCCTGCTGCTGTTCAACCGCGACATCGACGGTCAACAACTGCTCCGCCTGTCCAAAACTGATCCCGGTGACAGGGGCCGCATCCCGGTAATCGCGCCCGGTCGCCACCCGGACATAGCGCGGGTCCGGGCTGATCCCGTTGGAGATGTCGAACCCGACCCAGCCCAGCCCGTCAATATGTGCCTCTGCCCATGCATGGGTCGCTTCCTGGTCGATACGGTCATTCATCATCAGATAACCGCTGACATAGCGCGCCGGAATACCGGCCGCGCGCGCCGCGCCGATGAAGATATGCGCGTGGTCCTGACACACTCCGCTGCCGTTGGCGACGGCTTCATCTGCGGTGGTGTTCACGCCAGTTGTACCGGTCTTGTATTCCACATTATCGCTGATCGCGGATGACAGCGCGTGAAGATAGTCAAGCTTCGCGCCTTCCTCTGGCCCCGGCACTTCGCGGATCAGCGCGCGCATCTTTGCACCCGGCTTGGTCAGCTTGGTCTGGCCCAGAAAGCTCCACAGCGGCAGGTGGCCCGAATGCTGCCCGATCACGCCTGCATTATCCTCTGTCTGAACGGTCCCTTTGCAGGTCACGATCACCTCGCTCGCGCCCGGCTCCACCCCGACCAGGGTCACCGTGTTGAAATGCTGATCGTCAAATTCCAGCTCGGCATGGGCGTTCTGGTATTCCATCGTCCAGTCCAGAATGCGCTGGCCCTGCGTTTCCTTGGGCGTCAGCCGCAGCCGTTGCAGCGCGTGGATCACAGGCTGCGAAAAGACGTATTTCGTCGTGTGTCGGATCGAAAGGCGCATGGGCAGATATCCTAAGCCAGGAAACGGTAGTCTTCGGCGATCGCTTCGCCGATGGCTGTGTTTCTGGCCATGAAGTCGATGAGAAACTCGTGCAGGCCGTGGTGAAAAATGTCCTCGATACTCTGCTCGCTGATATGGATATCAGCTGCGCGCATCAGTTCGTTGCACGTGCCCTCGGCCCCGTGAATGCGCGCGAGCGAGGCAAGATGGTCGCGCAGGGCGGAACGACAAAACGCAAGGCTGCGAGGGAAACGATCATCCAGCACCAGGAATTCAACGATCCCGCGCGCGTCAATCTGACCAGCGTTCAGCCAGGTATAGGCCCGCGCGCCGGCAACCGATCGCAGCACCTGCTCCCACTGACCGCTATCCAGGCTTGAGCCGACATAGGATAGCGAGGGAAGCAGCAGGAAATACTTCATATCCAGGATGCGCGCAGTGCTTTCAGCCCGTTCGACAAAGGTGCCCGCACGCGCAAAGTGAAAGCCCTCATTGCGCAGCATTGACCCGTCAACCGCACCATGCACCCGCGTGCCCGCGCGCCGGATTGTGTTCACCACCTCGCCCACGGAGCTTTGGCTGACAGGGCGCGAAAGCATCGGATCAAGCTTCAGATAGCTTTCATTGACGGCGGTCCACACCTCATCCGAGATATTGGTGCGCGCGATACGGGCATTGCTGCGCACCGCGCTGAACATTTCGCGGATGTTGGCCGGATTTGCCTTGTCCTGCAGAACGAAATTCCACGCGGAATGGCCATCATACCCGTCATTGTTCGCTTCATAGAGCTGTTTGAGGCCAAGCGTCGCAATGACGGAGCGCCATTCATCCTGCGCTGTCGCCAGATCACGGGTTAACGCCATGCGCAGCGCCGCCTCTAAAAGGCGCGCGGTGTTCTCTGCCCGCTCAAGATAGCGGAACATCCAGAACAACCCGTTGGCTGTGCGTCCTAACATCATCGCCGCATCAGTCCTTCAATACCCAGGTGTCTTTCGTGCCGCCGCCCTGACTTGAATTGACGACCAGCGACCCTTTCTTGAGCGCAACCCGCGTCAGGCCGCCCGGCGTGATGTCGATCCCGTTTGGCGAGACCAGCACATAGGGGCGCAGATCGACATGGCGCGGCTTCAGTCCCTTGCGGGTGTATATCGGGCAGGTGGACAGTGAGAGTGTTGGCTGCGCGATATAGTTTTCGGGATTGGCCTCCAGTTTGGCGCGGAAATCCCTGATTTCCCTCTTGGTCGCGGTCGGGCCGATCAGCATGCCATAGCCGCCCGATCCGTGGACTTCCTTCACCACCAGCTCTTCCAGATTGTCGAGCACATAGGCCAGGCTGTCGCCGTCGGCACAGCGCCATGTCTGGACGTTGGGCAGAAGGGGCTTCTCTCCGGTGTAAAACTCGACGATTTCCGGCATGAAGGAATAGATCGCCTTGTCATCGCAAATGCCGGTGCCCGGCGCGTTGGCAATGGTGATGCGGCCTGCGCGATAGACATCCATGATGCCCGGCACACCCAGCACGCTGTCCGGCTCAAAGGTCAGCGGATCAAGGTAATCGTCATCCACCCGGCGATAGATCACGTCGATCGGTTTATACCCGCTGGTCGTGCGCATCTGGACATAGCCGTCCACCACGCGCAGATCGCTGCCCTCGACCAGTTCCGCGCCCATCTGATCGGCGAGGAAGGCATGTTCGTAATAGGCCGAGTTGTAGATTCCCGGCGTCAGCACCGCGACGGTTGGCTTGCCAGTTGTGGCGCGATCCTTTGCAGGCGGAGCGCTCGCGGCCAGACTGCGCGCAAGGCGGTGGGGATAGTTCGAGACGCTCTCCACCGCGACCCGGCTGAACAGATCGGGGAACATGCCCATCATCGTCTCGCGGTTCTCCAGCATATAGGAGACCCCCGAGGGCGTGCGCGCATTATCTTCCAGCACGAACCATTCATCAGGCCCGGTCCGCACCAGATCAATACCGACAATATGTGTGTAGATGCCGCCCGGCGGCGTAAAGCCAACCATGTGCTGCAACCACGCCTCGTTCTGGTGGAACAGGCGTTCCGGTACGCGTCCGGCGCGGATGATCTCCTGCCGGTGATACATATCATACAGAAAACTGTTGAGCGCCTTCACCCGCTGCTCAATCCCGCGCGACAGGCGGCGCCATTCGCTCGCTGTGATGATGCGCGGCACCATATCAAACGGGATCAGGCGCTCTTCCGCCTCATCCTCGCCATAGACATTGAAGGTGATACCCGTGCGCCGGAATGTATCGTCAGCCTCGGTATCCTTGCGCCGCAGCCATGCGCTGTCCTGTTCGTCCAGCCAGCCGCAATAGCCGGAATAGCCGGGGCGAACCTGCCCGTCGACTTCCTTCATTTCGTCGAAGTTCACGTTGCTTTGGACAGAGGCGCCTGTTTCGCCGCCGCCACCCGATCCCTGTTGTGACTGTTGCATGGCCGCAAGGTTTAACGATCTGCACAGGAATTGAAAGGGCTGTCCTCCAATCGCGCTACAAGCACTGGCCCTGCAAGCCGATGATCACACTGCCCGATCTAATTCCGGTCCAGCTCCGCCAGCACCGCGTGGATCACCTCTGGCGCGTAGGTATAGCCCAGATGCGTGCACCGCAGCGCAATCGCGCGGTCGCGCTCTCCGGGCAGGCCAGCGGCACACCGGGCCGAAATGACCCCGTCATTGGGGCTCCACAACGCGATGGTTTCAACCGGAGGCTTTGCAGCGATGTCGGCTTCGACAGGCGGCGCATCGACGCGGTGGCCGGTGATGAATTGATAGGCGCGCCACGCATTGTTGGCACGCGGACTGCCAGAGAACGGCGATCCCATTGTGATGACCTTGGCCACGGCATGCGGATGGCGATGGGCCAGTTCCCGCGCGTAAACCCCGCCCAGGCTCCAGCCGACCAGCGCAACAGGCTCTTGTGCCTTGTCATACAGCGCCAACAAGCGTTCTTCGAGCGCTTCAAACCTCTCAGGCGTCGGCCCCCAATTGCGACCCGGCTGGCCCCAGCGCTTGGCCGTGTGGCCTGCGCGTTCGATCTGGCGGGCAAAATAGCGCATCCGCTTTGCATCTGCGCCAAATCCCGGCAGGACCATCACCGTTCGCGGACGGGACGCCTTGGCCACTGCGATCCGGCGGAAGGGACGGCGCAGAGGCTCCACAAAGACATCAAGCTCGCCCAAAAGACGGTGCGCCTGCGGTTTACCATATTCCTCGCCAGCGCGATCTTCACGGGCGAGCGCAATACGACGCGCCACCTCGCCGCGCGCAAGAGCGGGCGTGGGAAAGCCGGACTGGGTCCATGCAGGAAGGGAAAATCGCGATGCCATCAAACTGTAATACTTCAATCGTGTGAATGAGTGATGAAGTCAACAGTTTCGATAATCACCCTGTCTCACGGCGCAATATCTCCTGCCTTTTGCCTTGTTACAATGCGCCAGTTACTCGGGACATTCGCCGATGCGTTCCTGGACGAAGCTCATCTTGATTGCCATCTCGCCAACGCCTTCCATATCGCCCTTCATCGCCATGTTCATGTCGGACTTTGTGGGGGTGACGTTGCCGTTCATGGTCACATCCATCTTGCCCGCGCCGTCCTGATCACAGCTCATCGCCATGTTCACATCCGAGCCGTCGATCTCGAAAGTGCTTATCGTGCACCCTTCCTGCCCTTGTGTCATCGCGTCCTGAAAGCCGCCCTCGGCTTCCTCGGGCGTCAGGCAAAACTCAAAACTGCGGCTCATCATTGATCCCAGCATGTCCTTCATTTCAGCCGGGGCGCCCGGCACATCGGCGTCGATAAAGGTCATGGTGGATTTGTAGAGACCCGGTTCAGGCTTCAGATCGCTGCCAGCCGCTTCAACAGCGGCGCGCGCCTCGGCTCCGGTCACGGTGCCGTCACCGTCCGCATCGGCATCGGTCGATCCGCCGCACCCTGCAAGAGCGAGTGCGGAAAGGGCCGTGGCTGAGAGTCTGGCGATCATGGCATGTCTGGTCATTCTGAATCCTCCCGTTGAGTCACAGCGAACGCTAGTCACCCGCGCAACCCGGCACAACCGGCAATTGCGGCGCGCTGGATAGAAATGCCTTCATAAAGGGGGCGACAAATCGGGATTGCCGCACCATATCTGGCGCCATGTCTGAACTGATTATCCGCCGCGGCCTTGATGAACCGGAAACTGGCGAGGAATTCACGCCTCACCGCCCCGCTCGCCCTGAAAAATCGATGCCGGGCAAGCGCTTCGAAATCGTCTCGGACTATGAACCCGCAGGCGACCAGCCGACCGCCATCGCCGAACTGGTCGCAGGCGCGCGCGAAGACGAGAAAACTCAAACTCTGCTGGGTGTGACGGGATCGGGCAAGACCTTCACCATGGCCAAGGTGATCGAGGAATTGCAGCGCCCCGCCCTGATCCTGGCCCCCAACAAAATCCTCGCCGCCCAGCTTTATGGCGAGTTCAAAAGCTTCTTTCCAAACAACGCGGTCGAGTATTTCGTCAGCTATTACGATTACTACCAACCCGAAGCATACGTGCCGCGCTCCGACACTTACATCGAGAAAGAGTCGAGCGTGAACGAGGCGATTGACCGGATGCGCCACTCGGCCACCCGCTCCCTGCTGGAACGCGATGATGTGATCATCGTTGCCTCGGTCTCCTGCCTTTACGGGATCGGTTCGGTCGAGACCTATTCGGCGATGATTTTCGACATCAAGACCGACGACACAATCGACCAGCGCGAGTTGATCCGCAAGCTCGTCGCCCTGCAATACAAGCGCAACGACACAGCCTTTGTGCGCGGATGCTTTCGGGTGCGCGGGGACAATCTGGAAATCTTCCCCAGCCACTATGAAGACACGGCATGGCGCGTCAGCTTCTTTGGCGACGATATCGAGGAGATCGTCGAGTTTGACCCCCTGACCGGCAAGTCAGGCGCAAAGCTGGAGACGGTGCGCGTCTATGCGAACTCGCACTATGTCACGCCCGGCCCGACGATGAAGCAGGCCGCCGAAGCGATCAAATTTGAACTGGCAGAGCGGCTGAAAGAACTGGAGGCGGAGGGCAAGCTGCTGGAGCATCAGCGGCTGGAACAGCGCACCCATTTCGATCTGGAGATGATCGCGGCAACCGGCAGCTGCAACGGGATCGAGAATTACTCCCGCTTCCTCACCGGACGCCTGCCGGGCGAGCCCCCGCCCACTTTGTTTGAATATCTGCCCGAAAACGCGCTGCTGTTTGTCGATGAGAGCCACCAGACCGTGCCGCAGATCAGTGCGATGGCGCGCGGGGACCACCGGCGCAAGATCACGCTGGCGGAATACGGCTTTCGCCTGCCGTCGTGCATCGACAACCGCCCGCTTCGCTTCAACGAATGGGACGCGATGCGCCCGCAGACTTTCTGCGTCTCGGCCACCCCCGGCCCGTGGGAGCTGGAGCAGACCGGCGGTGTCTTTGCCGAGCAGGTCATCCGCCCCACCGGCCTGATCGACCCGCCGGTCGAAATCCGCCCGATCGAGGATCAGGTGCAGGACTGCATCCAGGAATGCCTCGCCACCGCCAAGAAAGGCTATCGCACGCTCGTCACCACACTGACCAAGCGGATGGCCGAGGACCTCACCGAATTCATGCACGAGGCGGGCGTTCGCGTTCGCTACATGCACTCCGATGTCGAGACTTTGGAGCGTATTGAGCTGATCCGCGACTTGCGCCTTGGCGTGTATGACGTGCTGATCGGGATCAACCTGCTGCGCGAGGGGCTCGACATTCCCGAATGCGGACTGGTCGCGATCCTTGATGCGGACAAGGAAGGCTTCCTGCGATCCGAAACGTCACTCGTCCAGACCATTGGCCGCGCGGCGCGCAATGTCGATGGCAAGGTCATCCTCTATGCCGACCGCATCACCGGCAGCATGGAACGCGCGATGGCCGAAACCGACCGCCGCCGCGAACGGCAAAAGGCCTTTAACGAAGAACACGGCATCACGCCCACCACGATCAAGCGCAACATCGCCGACATCGTGGCCGACACCGCCAGCCAGGACGGCGTGGTGATCGACACCGGCGATGACGAGGTCAACAATCTGGTCGGCCACAACCTGCGCGCCTATATCGAGGATCTGGAAAAGCGGATGCGAGACGCCGCCGCAAACCTCGAATTCGAGGAAGCAGGCAGGTTGCGCGACGAAATCCGCCGACTGGAGAACGACGAGTTGGGCCTGCCCGACGGCCAGAAGAAAGCGCCCATCGTGGGACGGAGCAACGAGGGCAAACCGGGCACGCGCAAGACGCGCTATGGCAAGATGCGGGCGAAACGGATGGGTGGGAAGCCTTGAGGGTAGTGAAGATCAGGCGACCAAGGCGCGACAGCGCTCCAAGATCATATCTGCTATCTCATCTGGAGTGTGCCGATCACGAGGAACATAACCATCAAACTGACCCATGCCGTCAACTTGACCATCCGACATTTTCACGAACATGACTCTTCTATCTTGTCGGTGATTAATGATTTCACGAATTGAACGCCATTCAATACCACACCAATCCTTATCTTGGTATTCTTGGCCAAAAAATACTACCAGTAAGGCACACTGATCACGATATATTTTCTTGAGAAGATTATCAAGGTTAGGACGGGCAAGTTGGGCTTGATACTGCATGTCATAGAAGCACTTATGAACCCCAAGATTATTGGTAAGACGTGCAGCGATTTGAGCAACGTCCCCACGGTATTCACCGGCGAATGACAACCCGACGTCAAATTGACGTTCTTCGATATCAATTACTCGAATTTCCGGATTGGCTGGCAAGGCCAGACCAATTTGTGGCCTTGCCAACTCTGCAATCAAATCAATATTTTTAACGGCCCAGTGAGTACGGTTCATTTCCCAACCGCCAACTCCTAGCGCAAATTCAAATTCAAGCATTTGCTCCCAAGTTAAAAAGTGGGGCAAAGCGACCAAATCATATTCGATCCTGACCTGCTGATTTCTAACTGCGATATCGCGCACGCGCCCGAATTTAGGATTCTTTTGACACGAGCTTTCATACGCAAAGATTGAGGGCAGCTCGCAGATTTGCCCTATCGCTGCTTGATCCAGCGCGCCAAGCATTTGAGCTAGATTCTCGTCAGTGTATTCTCCAACCGTCACGCACCGATTTTTCTCAATTACCCATGGCTCACCATCCCAAGACTCGCTGTTTCCGGAAACAAACAAATTGTACATCTTCGAACCTCTCGTATTTCTAATGATGGGCCAGAACTTGGAGGTAAGACTCACCAAACTCGCCGTCGCAATGAATTTGACTAGAAAATGTCTACAGCGAGTTGACCGAATGTCGAAACTGCTGCCAATCAGCACCGTATGAAAGCCCCGTTCCTTATCGCGCTTAGCGCCGCCGCCCTTGCCTTCACAGCCGCCCCGGCGCTCGCCGATGGGCATATGGAGAAGGCGGCTGCCAAGGCCGCTACCGCTCCGGCTAAGCTCACCCCGCAAGTCAAGACCACCCAGCACACGGGCACATTCGGCGGCACCCGCGTGCCGTACACCGCGACAATCGCGGAGACGATTCTGACCGGCGATAACGACAAGCCCGAAGCGGTCATTGTCACCACCTCCTATGTGAAGAACCCGCTCGACACATCGCGGCCGGTGTTCTTCATTTACAATGGCGGGCCGGGCTCGGGCTCGGTCTGGCTCCAGATGGGCGCGTTCGGGCCGAAGCGGGTGGCGATCCCCTCCAACGCGACCGATGATGGCGCGCCGCCCTATGCCGTGGTCGACAATCCCGAAAGCCTGCTCGATGTCGCTGATCTCGTGTTCATTGACCCGCCGGGCACAGGCTTCAGCTATCTGACCAAGGGCACCGACAAAGAGAAATATTACGGCCTGAGGCAAGACGCGAAAGCGGTGGCGCAGGTGATCCGGCGCTGGATCAATGACAATGGCCGCTGGTCCAGCCCCAAATATATCGGCGGGGAAAGCTATGGCACCACGCGCACCGCGATGCTGGTCGATGAGCTGGAAGGCGCGACCTATAATGATGTGGGGCTCAACGGTCTGATCCTGATCTCCACCATCCTCGATTTCGCCGCGCGCGAGCCTACGCCCGGTAATGAAATGGCCTATGTCGTCACCCTGCCCAATATGGCGGCGGCGGCGCATTACCATGGCAAGGTGCAGGCGGCATCGGTCGAAGCCATCGCGGAGGAAGCGCGCCAGTTCGCCATCGGGCCGTTTGCGACCGCGCTATTGAAAGGGCAGGACCTGCCCGCCGAAGAACGCGCGGCTGTGCGCGCCCGCATGGTGCAGCTGACGGGCCTTTCGGAAGAGTATCTCGACCGCGCCAATCTGCGCGTCACATCGCAGCGGTTCTACAAGGAATTGCTGCGCGACCGGGGGCTTACCATCGGGCGGCTGGATGCGCGCTACACCGGCACGGATTATGACAATGCGGGCGAATATCCTGACAGCGATCCCAGCTTTTACGGGATTGATGCAGGCTATACCGCCGCGATCAACCAGTGGGCGCGCGAGGGACTCGGTTTCGAGACGGACCGGGCGTATAACTCCATCGGGCGCGAGCCGGGGCGCAACTGGGACTGGACGCTGTCGGATCAGGGCCGCAACGCGTACCTGAATGTCGCGCCATATATCGGCCGCGCGATGCGCCAGAACTCACAGCTTCGGGTGTTCAACGCGCAGGGGTGGTACGATTTTGCCACGCCGTTTTTCGGGGCGGAATATTCGCTCAACCGGATGGGCATCCCGCAGGATCGCATCACCTATGAATATTACGATGCAGGCCACATGATGTATATCCGCGATGAGGATAGGGCGAAGCTGAGCCGCGATTTGCGCGCCTTTATCCGCGCGCGATGAGAGCCTCTATAACGCTGTGCGCGGTGGCCATCGTGTCCGCTTGCAAGCCTCCTCCCACAGATGTTGATCTTGGCCGCGACCTGCCAGAGCCAGAGCCGACCTATGCCTCGGACCCGCTCCCTTCGCCCGAGACAGAAGGCGCGGTATGGGCGGTGAGTGCAAAGGATGCGGACACCATCATCTATGGCGTGCCCGGCAATCAGGCGATGATGGCGATCACCTGCGTGGGTGAGAGCACCCCTGCCCGCCTGCGCATCACCCGCATGAGCCCGGCGGACGAAGGTGCGGGCGCGCTGCTCGCCATGGTGGGCAACGGTCATATCGGGCGCGTGCCGGTCGATGCGATAAGGGTGTCTGGCAAGCTGATCTGGCAGGGCGAGGTCATGGCAGCAGACCCCGATCTGGAGCCGCTGGCCGGCCCGCGCCAATTGACCGCGACGATACCCGGGGCTGGCATGGTGACGCTGAACCCCAGCCCGCTGCCGATGCAGTTGCTGAGCGAGTGCCGCGCGCGTTAATTTCTTGCATCCTCATTCGAGGATGCGTGGTCCTCGCTCATACGGCCTTCGGCCTAATCGCTGCGGGCGCGCGGTCGCGCTTGCGAACCCGCCGGGTTCGAGGAGCCTTTATCTTGCGCGCTCGGCCAGCTGTGTCAGAGCGTCCGTCGTCAACACCTGCGGCAATTGCTCGGCCTCCCCATCCGGCTCATACCATAGATAGAGCGGCACGCCCGCTGCGCCCTGCTGCGTCAGGAATGCGGTGATCGCCTCATCGCGCACGGTCCAGTCGCCCACCATCGTGATCACTCCGGCATCCGCGAACGCAGCGGCGGTTGCCTCACGCTCAATTGCGACGCTTTCATTGACTTTGCAGGTAACGCACCAGTCGGCGGTAAACCACAGAAAGACCGGCTTTCCCGACGCGCGGGCGGTGGCCAGCGCTTCGGCGGAGAATTCCTGCGGGGACAAGAGCGAGGCGGTGAGGTCGCGTGACGGCGGCGCAAAACTGTAAGGCAGCGCCACTGCTCCAAAGACCACAAAAGGCGCAGCGACCAGTCCAAAGGCGGGCCACGCCATCTTGCCAGCGCGTTGCAGCTTACCCACGATCCACAGCGCCAGAACCACGCCGAACACCAACAAGAGCGCGAACATGGCGAAGCCGCGCCCGCCAAGCTGCGCGGTGAGCCACACCAGCGCAATCGCGGTCAGCCCCATCGGGATCGCCATCGCGTGGCGGAACGTGTTCATCCACGCGCCCGGCTTGGGCAGGCGGCGGCGCAAGGCTGGTACAAAGCCGATCAGCAGGA
>JBARXS010000117.1:0-13468 GCA_049647465.1 Erythrobacter sp. | reverse complement strand
GACAAACAGGCCGCATTCATGCGCGCCATTCTGGATGACAGCGCGCCTCTGCCCGAGGAGTGGGGCAATTCCCATGCGCTGGGAATGTCGGTCTATCGCGGGAATTACCGCACGGCTTTGATGGGCGTATTGGAAAGCAGCTTTGAACGCACCGCCAGATACATGGGGGAGGATGCATTCCGGCAGGCGGGGATCAACCATCTGATCGCCCATCCGCCCGCGCACTGGACGATTGATGCGGTCGGAGAAGGCTTTGACCGGACCTGTGCCCAACTGTTTCCGGGCAATGCCGAAGTCGCCGAGCTGGCATGGCTTGAATGGATCATGCTGGAACTGGCGAGCGCGCCTGATACCAATCCGATAAGCCCACAGGACTTTGCGCAAGGCAGTGCAGATTTCGGTGACGAGGAATGGATGCGCCTCGCTTTGACGTTCCAGCCGCGCGCGGCGGTGCAAATGGTGACCCATGACCTCACTGCCCTGTGGAAGTCTCTGAATGATGAAAGCGATGAGAGAGACTTGCGCGGTTACGACACGCCTCAGGGTTGCCTCGCCTGGCGCGAGGGCGAACGACCGACATTCCTGATGGTCGATGCCGAAAATGCCAGCGCCTTTGCCGCGATGCAGGAGGGTGCGCGCTATGGCGATCTGATCGGATTACTGGCGGGCGACCAGCCCGATGAGACCGCGATCCAGAACGCCGCGCAATCGGCAGGCGCAATGCTGGGCCAATGGCTGAATGAAGGGCTGGTTATCGGGTTCAACACCTGATGTGTCACACTTGACTTGATGGGGTGATCCGCCACTCTCGCGCGCTCACAGGAGAGACCATGCTGACCGACACATCCATCGAATTGCGCAGCCCCAAGCCCAGCTTTGCCATGCGCGCGGCCACCTGGGTGATGAGCAAGCGGCGCAATGTCTTTCCTGACAATCCCGACGCGGTGCCCAATTTCCTCTCGAACCGCCGCCCGCCGCGCGATGCTCTGATGCCTTCGAGCTTCCTGCGCCGGTACACGGTGGAGAACTGGGAGAGCGAGGGGCAGAAAGTTGTCACGCTTCACCCAAAATCCGGAGCGGGCCAGTGGCACATGATCTATTTCCACGGCGGCGGTTTTGTCCTGCCGATGTTCAAGGAGCACTGGCCACTGGTCGCCGCGATGATCGATGCGATGGGGATCAGCGTCACCGTCCCGCTCTATGATGTCGTACCCGAAGCCCCATACTGGCGCGCCGATGCGCAGGCCGATGCGGTGTTTGCCAGGATCGCAGAGAGCCATGACCCCGCGCGTATCGTCCTGAACGGAGACAGCGCGGGCGGGCATATGGCGCTTTCGCTGGCGCTGAGGCTGGCAGCCAAAGGCGGGCCGCAGCCGGGCAAGCTGGCGCTGTTTTCCCCTTGGCTGGACGTGACAATGGCCGATCCGGCCATCACCGAAATTGAACCGCATGACATCATGCTTAAAACCGATGCACTGCGCACCATGGGTAAAGTCTGGGCCGATATGCGCGATCCGGCTTCTCCTGCATGCAGCCCGCTTTATACAACGACAGAAGCGCTCAGCGCATTGCCGCCCACCCGTATCTGGACCGGGCGGCATGACCTGTTCATCGTGGATTCGCGCACTTTCACCGGCCGCCTGCGAGAGGCCGGCGTTGATGCAAAACTGTATGAATATGAGGCCGCGCCGCATGTCTTCATGGCGATTACACCGTGCCGCGAATCCAAGGATACGATCAGCCTGCTGAAGGACTTCCTCAAAGAGTAACGGTTCAGGCGCTGAAGCTTTCGCCGGTCAGCTCCTCGCTCAACGTCCAAAGCCGCTCCGCACCGTCGGGATCGAGAGCGTAGGAGCGCACGCCGTCCTTGGTGCTTTCATTGTCGACCTGCGCAACGTGGCAGTCCTCGCAATAGACGCCGCCTTTGCCTTCCAGTTCAGGCGCGGTTGCGGCCCAGACTTGCGTGGCAGCGCCCTGCGGAATGTCTTTCCATTCGAAATCCGGATTGGAGGCCGTGATGTTGTCCATCAATGCCTGCTCCTGCTGTTCGGAGAGATGCCGTCCCAGATTGGTCTGAATGCCGCCGGGATGCACGGCGATTGCATGGATACCCTTACCCGCAAAACGCTGTTCCAGCCCCACGGTGAACAGCGCATTGGCGGTCTTCGCCTGACCATAGCTCAGCCATTCATTATAATCGCGGTTCTCGAAATTGGGATCATCGAAATCAACACCGCTCATGAAGTGCCCGCGGCTGGACAGGTTGACGATGCGCTTGTCTTCGCCCTTTTCGACCAGCGGCATCAGCCCTTTGGTGAGAACAAAATGCCCCAGATGGTTGGTGCCGAATTGCAGCTCGTGCCCATCCGCCGTGTGCGATTTGGGACAGGCCATGACGGCGGCATTGTTGATCAAGAGGTCGATCTTTTCAAAACGTGTATTGGCCTCTGCCGCGCCCGCCTTGACGCTGTCCAGTGAGGCCAGATCGCAGACGAGTGTTTCGACATTCGCTTCCGGGTGAGCAGCCGTGATGTCCTTGACCGCCTCATCCAGTTTCGCCTGATCGCGCCCGGCGATCACAACATGCGCGCCCTTGGTCGCCGTCGCCCGCGCGCTTTCCTTACCAAGGCCGGAATTGCCGCCGGTGATGAACACGGTCTTGCCCGTGAGGTCGATGCCCTCCAGCACGTCATCGGTGGTCGAGTGTTTGTCGAACGCGCTCATAAGGGTTCCTCTCGCAAAGAATGAAGCCAAAAAGACAAGGGCGCGATAGCATTGCCACCGCGCCCCGTCATCAGTTGGCCGTCATCAGTTGGCCATTATCAGTTGGCCGTCATCAGTTGGCCGAAAGGTTTCTGGCTCAGTCCTTCGTGTCGAACTGCTCCAGCTTCTTTGCCGCCCAATCCCGACCGCCAAGGCCAAAGGCAAGCGCACCTGCAACGGCAAGGCCGATCACGACCGCGCTGAAGGCAACGTCGACGATTTCAGGGCCGACTTCCATCTTGCGCAGACCCATGAAGGTAAAGACGAGGATCGTGGCATAGCGCACGACCATGCCCTGCATCGTTGCGGGGCCAACGAATTTTGCGATCACATTCGCGATCACAAATCCGACCCCGATCACAACCGCGCCAAACAGCACGCTGCTGCCCTGGGCGAGGATTTCATCGAGGATCGAAGTCAGTTCGGGGAAGCCCAGCATCCTTGTCGCCGCGATGGCAAAGAACAGGATGATCCCGATCTGCGCGATGCGAGCGATGACTGAGGATGCCTTGGTATCGCCCGGCAGCACGCCTAGCGCAGCGATTGGCATATCGATGCCAAGGCCCGTCAAAAGCTCCGATAGAATGCTGACAACGAACGTGCTGATCAGGTATCCGATGGCGAGCAACACGCCAGCCGCGATAATGTTCGGAATGGCCGACATGACGAGGGCCAGCATTTCCGTCGCCGGGCCTGAAATGGCGTCGATATCCAGCACGCCCAAAGCGCCGATCACAACCGGGATCGCGATCAGGGCATAGACCACCACGCCCAGCGTCTTCGAGATTGTCGTGTTGCCGGTCGCCTCGTCAACGCCGCCCCTGTTCGCCCATTTGTCCAGATTGATCGACTGCATGGCGGTGACCGCGATGTCGCGAACAATCCCGGCGATCATCAGGCCGATGAACAGCAGCAGGCCCGCACCGACAATGTTCGGGATAAAGCCCATGACATCATTGAGCAGGGAATTGATCGGCGCGCCGACACTGTCGAGGCCCAGCACTTGCAGGACCGCAATCAGGCCGAACAGCCAGACCAGCGAAGACGCAATCTTTGCAAGGGAAGCGCCCACGCTTTCGCCCGAGCCATCCGCGCGGCGCAGCACCGAAAGCTTGTTGACCAGTTTCTCAAATGCCCATTTGGCCGCATTGGCCAAGGCCCAAGTTACGATCAGTATCGCGGCGGCATAGACCGTCTTTTCGGCGAGTTGCATCGCCAGTTCGCCATCCCAGGCATAGTTTCCGATTTGCATTATGATCCCCCATAGGAAAGAGTGTTTTGCTCCGTGTCGGGCCGTGCTGCCCGGACGCGTTACTTGTATCTTAACACAGTTCGCGCGGCTTGCGTGTAAACCATTGTATTTGAGTGAGGTCAGATTTCTTCGATGCGCAACTTCCTTTCGCTTTCCGCCACTTCACTAGCGCTTGCGCTGTCTCCCTTGGCAGGACTGATCGCCGCGCCTGCTTTTGCGGAGGGCCACTCAGAAGCGGCTCCTGATGAGCAGAAAGCCAAGTGGTCGCTCGCTATTCATGGCGGGGCAGGCACGTTGGAACGCTCCAAGATGACGCCGGAAAAGCGCGCCGCCTACGAGGCGGCCTTGCAGGTTGCTCTGGATGCGGGATCAAAAGTGCTGGCAGACGGCGGCAGCGCGATGGAAGCGGTGAAGGCGGCGATCATTCCGATGGAGGACAATCCGCTGTTCAACGCCGGGCGCGGGGCGGTGTTTACATGGGAAGGGCGCAATGAACTCGACGCCTCGATCATGGATGGACGTGATCGCTCGGCTGGCGCGGTGACCGGCGTGACCACGATCAAGAACCCGATCCTGCTGGCTGACAAGGTCCGCACGGACAGTCCGCATGTCTTCATGATGGGTGAGGGTGCGGAAGGCTTTGCTGCGACGCAGGATATCGAGACAGCAGGGCCGGAATGGTTCGCGACCGAAAGCCGCAAGCAATCGCTGGAGCGGATGAAGGCGAAGCAGCTTTCGGCGCTGGATGTGGATCACAAATTCGGCACGGTGGGTGCGGTTGCGCTGGACATGGAAGGCAATCTGGCGGCGGGCACCTCAACCGGCGGCATGACGGGCAAGCGCTGGGGCCGGATCGGCGATGCGCCTGTGATTGGCGCTGGAACCTATGCGGACAACCGTAGCTGTGCAGTGTCAGCGACCGGCTGGGGCGAATACTTTATTCGCGTCGGTGTGGCGCATGAGATTTGTACTCGGCTGCGGACCCAGAAGGAGACCTTGGAGCATCTCGCAGCGGGGGTTTCGCCCAGCCCGGTTTGGCAGGTGGCCAATGTGCAGTCTCAAGCCGACGCCGTCATGGCCGAAGTCAAAGAGCTCGGCGGGGATGGCGGCGTCATCCTCGTCACACCCGAAGGCCATGCGATCTACAGCTTCAACACCAGCGGCATGTATCGCGGGCGCGCAAACAGCGACGGGCTGAACGAAGTGGCAATCTTTGGCGGCGAGGACGTGGCCTCGGACACGCCCGACCATTGAGGCGACCAATAAAGCGTCACAAATCGCCCAACCGGCACCCGCGCGCCTCCAGTATCGGGCGCATCTCGTGATAGGCTGCGGGGGTCAGGTGCAGCGGGATATAGGGGTGCAGGTGGTGCACGATGTGGAACTGCATCCCCATTGATCCGATATTGCCGACGCCCGATTTCCAGCTGCGCGTGTTGCGATAGCGGGTGCGGTCATTGCCCGGATGATGCGGTGCCCAACTGAGGAAAAAGATGATGTAGGTGATGGCGATCTGATAGGGCAACCACCAAAGGAACAGCGCCTCAAGCGCATATCCGCTCCACGCCAGCGCGCCCAGAATGGCGATAAAGCCAAGCCGATAAAGCACCGCCAGCACAATCAGATCAGGGCGGTTCGCGCGGGCAAGCGCGGCGAGGTAATCCATCGACCGCTTCGCCTTTGGCTGGCGCTGGCGGATGGTCGTCCAGATCGCGGACCACGGACCGGGCGCGGTGCTGGTAATGTCCACGTCCAGCTCAGGATCGTTGGTGTGGCGGTGGTGATCCAGATGCGTGATGCGCAGCACCTCAAATGGGTAGATCATCATCCAGCTTGTCGCGTGGCCCACCAGCTCGTTGAGCCAGCGCAGCTTCGTGCCGGGCCGCGCGATGATGTCATGCTGTGCTTCGTGTGTCGGCAGATAGACCAGCGCGATGTTGATCGTGGCAATCGGAAATGCGAGCCATAAGGGCATGATGTCGAGCATCACCAGCGGCCACAGGCTGAGCCAGACGGCGAGGTTGCCGAACGCCCAGACCACAATGCGCCACGGCAGCTTGCCCGAATATTTGCGCGCGATCCTCAACTCCATCCGCCGCAGTTCTGCCTCTGACAGAGTGGACAGATCGGGTGTGACCGCATGGCCCGGCGCGTTCATATCCACCGCCCTGTCACTTGCGTTAACAGGCCCCATGCCCCTCCGATAATCAGTGCGAAGGTGAGCGTTGAGAGACCAAGCGGCGCGCCAAGACCCAGCGCCTGCATGCCCTGATCAATCACCGGAACCAGAAAGGCAAAGGCGAACAGGATCGGCGACAATTGCGCCAGTGTCCTCAAAACGGTTTCCATGATCCCTCCCATCCGCACGAGGCTATCACAGCCACACTAGAACGGAAACCAGTCCTGCTTTTCGCCGAATGTGGTGATGACCCCGCCAACTTTGGCCAGAGCCTCTTCGGCGGCCGGGTCCATGCCGTCCTTTGGCTCGCGCGTGCGGAAATAGGCGGCGAAGGTGATCGGTGCCGGCGTAAAGTCCTTTTCAGCCGCCGGTTCGACAAAGCCGATATCGACATACAGGCTGCCCATGCCGGGCCAGATCGACGTGCCTGTCTTGTCACCTGCCAGCCAGTCTTCGGGCAAGCCCGCCCGTACGCGGCGCGCTCCGGTGGGGGTGTCCACCATCCATTGTTTCAAAGTTTCGCTCTGCGCAAGCGGCATCACATCGCCATAGAGCAGCCTGGCCACAGTGCGCGCCATCGCCGCTGGAGTGGTAGTGTCGCGATATTCGGTCACTGGCACATTGTTCAATTGCGGCTCATACCGGTCCAGTCGGCTTACCTCATCGCCGATTGTGCGCCAGAAACCCGTCAACGCCGCAGGCCCGCCAAGCTCGCGAAGCAACACATTGGCTGCGGTGTTGTCCGAATATTTCTGGGTAAATTCGGCCAGTTCGCGAAGGGTCGCACCCTCCTCCAGCCGCTTCGTCGTGAACGGAGAAACAGACATCGAATCGTCCGCTGTCCACATCACCCGCCGGTCTGCATTGATAAGCCCGCGCGCATCCTCGGCCAAAACCTTGGCGGCAAGGCTGAGCTTGAATGAGGAGCAATGGCCAAAGCGGCGATTGGAATTCAGCCCAACAGAACGCCGCGTGCCCGTATCGTAAATCTCGACACCCAGCGTGCCGTCGGCAAGGCTTTCAATGATGCGCAATTGCGCGACCAACCGCCCAACGGGGCTCTGGTCCGGCGGCACACAGCCCGATGCGCCCAGTGCGAGACCAGACGCCAAAGAGCCGCCAACAAAGCCGCGTCTTGATAGGGTCACAGCTGTTTCTCCATGCACATGCTGAATTCGTCCGACGCGTAATCAGCGAAAGCATCGCATTCGCTGAAGCCGTAGCGTTCGTAAAGGGCTGTCGCTGCAGCAAACTCGGGTGTGCGGCCTGTTTGAAGCCCCAGCCACGCATACCCTCTGGAGCGCGCTTCTTCGATCAGATGCTCCAGCAAAGCCCTCCCGGCCCCCTTCCCGCGAAAGGCGGGGGCTGCCCGCATCGACTTTAATTCGCCCAGTGTCGCACCCAATGACTTGAGCGCACCCACCGCCGCCAGTGCCCCATCGCAGCGCACGGCGTAGAATGTCACATCGTCTTCGCGGAGGCGCTCTGGCGGCATTGCGTGAACTTTACAGGCTGGCGAGGCGGCGTGCATTCCTTCAAGGTGCAGGCGAAGCAGGTCCAGAACATCCTGACTGTTCAGCTGGTCAGGCGCGATTGTGTACCGGCTCATGCGTGCTTGTTCGCTTTGCGTTTGCCAAAGCGCATGTCGTTTTCCAGCCGCGCGCGTAATTGGCCGTAAAATGCTTCAAGGAAAGCGCGCTCATCGCCTGCGCCCGGGTCCCATCCGATCTTGCGACAAATGGTGGCGTGCACCGCGCTCAACGCCTCGTCATTGCCTTCGCGCAGCATCCGCTCCAGCGTCTGCAATTCATGCTCGCCATAGACCGACAGCTCGGCCTCGCCGAACTGGTACCGGGCTCCGGTGAGGGTGCTGGACCCTGCGGCAGCCGCCCCTTGGGTGGAGAGCGCATCGGCCAGCTTCGTTCGCGGAGCCTCCACCACCCAAGTGCCCGCGATGATGTCGCCAGCACGCAGGGCGTCCTTGTTCAGGAACGGGAACGCCATAAACACCGCAAACCACACCAGAGCGGCCAGGCCAAAATAGCCATATTGGCCTTCTGGCGCGGCGGTAAGAAAACCGATCGGCATGAAAAGTTCGATATCGCGCAGCAGGTTGCGGGCGATGACGGCTTCGGGTGTCAGCCTGCCACCATTGCGCGCCGCAACGCGGATGCCGACGATACGCTTGCCATAGGTTGCCCCGCGCGGGCCAAGCTCCATCGCCAGAAAATACCCGTAGCGCGCAAAGAACGTCAGCAGAAAATACAGGATGATCAGGAATTCCAGCGCGCCTGGTATGCCAGCCTCGCCGCTGCCACCGCCCACGCCCAGATCGTCAAAAAAGCTGATCGCCAAAAGGCCCAGGATCAGCGGAATGACGATGACGACAAAACTGTAAATCATGAAATCGATAATCAGCGCGCCCAGGCGGGTCGAGCGCGAGGCCACGATCACAGGGACGGCGATCCCTTCAGGCGTGATCAGCATCCGCGTGCGTTTTGACGTCATATCGTCAAGGTCCGCTGCTCCACTGCTGGCGCCTGGTGCAGATGCTGCTGTGCTCGCCGCGCTCATGGTGCGCCGCTCGCAGAGGCTGCCTTGCCGGACAGATCGCCATCAGGCGCATCGGTGCGATAGAGAAAGAAATAGGTCAGCCAGAACACCAGAAATGCTCCGCCAATGGCGTAACGGCTTTCTGCTCCTTCGACCAGTTGCCGCGGAAACGCTTCGAGGAATGCGGCCACGATCATCATGATGACCACACCCAGCATAACAATGGCGCTGCGCCGTCCGGCAGCCGCAGCAGCGTCCAAAACGCTGGCATTGCCCGGAAACGCCATGGATCGCCCGATATGCATGCCTGCGGCGCCCGACAGCAGGATGCCGAAAATCTCGGTTGTCCCGTGCACGCTGAGCCATGCGCCAAATTCAAAGCCCAATCCGACGCTGGAAAACACCCACAGCATCGCGCCGAGCACAGCCATATTGTGCACCAGCAGCATGAGCGACGGGATGCCGAATGCAAAGCCGAGCGAAAAGGCGAGGATGCACACGCCCGCATTGTTGCTGAACAGCATCGCAGCAAAGGTCGAGAGCCCGTCCGCGCTGTTCTCCACCGCCAGCGTCTTTTCCAGAGCCTCGCGGTCAGTACCCGGCACGCGTCCGCCCGCCATACCTTCTCCGACAAGGCGGAAATACCATTCGGTGTCCTGGGCAACGAGCAGCCAGCCGACAATCGTGCCCGCGACCATCACAAACAGGGCGATGCACACATCCAGCCAGATCGCCTGCACCGCGCGGCTCCACCCGCCCATGAAAAATTCGCGCAGCCAGCCGAACAGCCCCCGGCGCGGGCCATAGACCTGAAACCAGGCGCGCTGAACCAGACTTTCCAGATACCGCAAAGTCGCCAGATCCAGCGATGTTTCGCGCGCGACCGAGAGGCTGGAGGCTGCGGTGCGATAAAGCGTGGGCAGCGCCAGCAGGTCTGCGTCATCGATACGACGAAGACCACCGCGCTCCATGCGTGCGACAATGTCTTCCAGCCGCCGCCAATCGCCTTCACGCTCCAGCCGGAACCGGTCCGACCGGAGCGCCGCGCTTTCAATATCGGCAGCGGCTGCGATGGACGCGCGTCCGAAGAAGTTGCCCAGACCGCCGATGATTTTCGATGCGCTTTGCGGGGCCTTCATCCGATTGCCTCTGAATTCTTGATCCTGAAATAGCGGTCAATCAGGCTGTAGCTGATCTGATCCCACGGGGCCTCTATCACGTTCACACCCATCTGGCGCAGGCGTTGCAGCACGATCTGGCGCTGGTGATCCAGCGTCTCGGCGGTCACGCTGCGCGCAAGTGTGGCGATATCGCCGGGCGGCTCGTTCATATAACCGTCGAGCTCGGAATCCGCGATGGTGACGAACACCACCAGATGTTTGTCGACCAGCCGCCCGATGCTCTCGATCATCAGTTCCGCAGCTGTCGGATCCGTGAAGTCGGAGAACAGCACGATCAGTGATCGCCGGCGCAGCTTTGCCGTCAGCGTCGCCAGCGCGAGGGTGAAGTTGGGCTCTGCTGCGGTGTAATCGAGGCCGGCCGCCGCGCTTTGCAGACGGTTGAATGCGCGGCTGTCAGAGACAAAGGGCGTCATCACTTGCGGGCGCTGAGCAAAGCCGAACAATGCGGCCTTGTCGCCACTTTTTAAGGCGACATAGGCGCAGGCGAGCGCGGCGGAGACAGCGCGGTCAACGCGGGGCATTCCGTCCACAGGCTCACACATGGCCTGCCCGCAATCGAAGGCGAAGACGACCTGGTTGTCGCGCTCGCTTTCATTCTCGCGGGCATAAAGGTGGTTGTGCCGCGCGCTCGCTTTCCAGTCGATCCGGCGGCGATCCATGCCAGCCTCATATTCGCTCAACGCCTCAAACTGTGTGCCTTCGCCGCGTATCCGCCGCGCGATCAGGCCGATCTGGGAATCGCGCAGGAAGGTCTGCAATTCCTTTGAGCGCACCGGTGAAAGGTCGGGCCAGATGCGCACCGCCTGGTCCAGCGGGCTCGCCATCTGCCGCGCGCCAAGCCCAAACGGTCCGGTCCAGCGTAGCCAGCCCTGAGTTACGTCCGCCGTGCCGCGCCGCCCGGGCCGGACTTTGAAGGTGCCGACATAGGCCTGCTGTTCCTGATCGGCCAGCAACGGAAAGGTCGCTCTGCCTGTGGGCGCAAGGCGCGGGTCAAACTCCAGCGCGGCCTCAAGTCCATTTACCACTTTGCCCTTAAAGCGCGCTGTCACCGTCAGCGCAGCTGGCTGGCCAACCTCGGTGTCCGAAGGCGCGCTGACATCCCAGCTCGAAATCCGGCTCGCGATCATCGCATCCAGCACGATCAGCGCGATCAGGGCCACAGCGGCGATCGGCGCGATGACCCACAGGGCCGGGGTCACTGCCGCGATCACCACGGCGACCGGCGCAAAGATGGCAATAATCCACGCCGCCCGCTGCGTCGGGACGATGGGCAGCGGCGGCAATCCGCTGATAAAGGAGGTGATGCGAGCGAGCACGGTTCCGGTGGCCTAGCGCGGTGCCTCAGTGCTTTCGACCAATTCGCTGACGAGCGCCTCGATATCGCGGCCTTCGATCTCGGCTGCGGGGGACAGCGTCAGGCGGTGGCGCAGGACCGGCACGGCCAGTGCCTTCACATCATCGGGAATGGCATAGGCGCGCCCGTCCAGTGCGGCGCGGGCGCGGGCTGCATTGGCCAGCATCACCGCTGCACGCGGGGAGGCGCCAACCGACAATTCGGCGTGGTCACGCGTGGCCCGCACCAGCCGGACGACATAAGAGGTGATTTCGCCGGCGACGGTCACATGCTCCAGCGCAGAAGAAGCGGCGGCCAGCTTGCCCGCATTCGCCACTGCGCTGACGCCCAGATCGGCGGGGCGCTGAACACCTTGCCTGCCGCCATAATTGGTGACGATTTTCGTCTCTTCCGCCTCATCGGGATAGGGCACGAGCAACTTGAACAGGAAACGGTCCAGCTGCGCCTCTGGCAGCGGATAGACACCCTGGTTTTCAATCGGGTTCTGCGTCGCGATCACCATGAAATGATCGGGCAGACCGTGTGTCTCCCCATCCAGCGTCACGCGGCGCTCCTGCATCGCCTCCAGCAAGGCCGCCTGTGTTTTGGGAGGGGTGCGGTTGATCTCGTCCGCCAGCAGCAGCTCGCAGAATATCGGCCCGCGCGTGAGTGTGAAGGTGCTTGTCTGGAAGTTGAACAGGTTGGAACCCAGAATATCGCCCGGCAGCAGATCAGGCGTGAATTGGATGCGCCCGAAATCAAGGCCCAGAGCGGTCGCAAAGCTTTGGGCGAGGAAGGTCTTGGCAGTGCCCGGAGGCCCCTCCATCAGCACGTGGCCCTGCGCGATCATGGCGACCAGCAACTGATCGATCATGCCGTCCTGGCCGACAATCGCCTTGGCTGTTTCAGCGCGGATGGCGTCAGCCAGTTCGCGCAGCTCTTCGAGGCTCATGCTCATGTGATCGGGTGTCCCTTCATGTCTTTTGTGTCTGCTGGTTCAGCACGCGGGCGGCGCGCAAGATGTCGGCGGGTTTGGTTGCAGCGCGCAGATTGTTGGCGGCTTGCGTGAAAGATATCTCGTCCGGGCGGCGCTGGGCGAGGGCAGCGTCAATCGCTTCGGGGTCGGGTTTTGGCAGGCCGAGCGAGCGCGCCAAACGCCGCGAGCTCAGCGCGATGTAAGGGTCTGCCAGCAGACGCAAGCGCTTGCCGCGCACGATCAGATCGGCACCGTTACTGATCAGTTGCGCCTTGCCAAAGGCCTGCCCCTGCGCGCTGACCGCGGCGGGACCAAAGCGCAGGAATGCGCGCCAGCCGATGATGAACATGGCTAGCAGCAGGCACAGTGTCGCGGCCAGAAACGGCGGCTGAAACGCCAATGTCAGCAGATTCACCGCTCCGCCAAAACCGTTGAGCGTGAGGTCAAAGACAACGGCGCTATACTCGCCGTAATTCATTTCGCGCACCAGCGACAGCGCGGCCTTGGCGCGGGTCTCGTCTGCCAGCCCCCAATTGTTCATGATGTCCGGCTCGATCACGAACACCACCCAGTTGGAAGGGTCGCTGCGCTCGACTGCGTTGCCGTCATCATCTTCAAACGGGGAGCTGTAGCCCGCGCCTTCCAGACTCAACGCGATGGCGCGACCGTTCTGGTCGAGCACCAGTGGCTCATGCAGCACGTTCTCTTTCGCGTAAAAGCCGCGTCCCGTTGGCAATGTGCCCGACAGCGCAGGCAGCGGATAGCGTGTGGTAAAGCGCTGTTTGGGCTCTTTGGCTTTCGCCTTTTCCGCTTCAGCCGCTCCGCCGCCCTGCTGTCCGGCCTCAGGGCCAAGCATCAGTTCAAGAATGGGGTTGGAGCTGAGATCTTCCTCGGGCAACCCGTCCACGCCGCCCCGTTCAAGGCCAAGGGCAAGCGGTCCTGTCTCTTCATCCGCCCATGCCGGGATGCTTGAGCCGTTCAGATAGACCCAGCCATCCTTGATCTTGTCCGGGTCTTTCACCTGAAAGAGCCGGTTGACCATCACGCTGTCCCACTTGGGCAGGATGACCATGGTCGGCCCCGCATATTCCCGGTCATTGATGATCTTGGTGAGATCTTCGGGGTCCATATAGCGCGGCGGCGTCAGGATCAGCAGATCACGGGTGGTAAGGTTGCTTTGCGCGCGCGATTTGGAGACGGAAAAGCCGTCTGCCTCGATCAGGTCGACCAG
>JBARXS010000116.1:0-1671 GCA_049647465.1 Erythrobacter sp. | reverse complement strand
TGGTCGCCGCCGCGCGCATGTTTGCCGGCGCGTCGAAAGGCTGCGCGGTGACGGGCACCGGCCCTGAAATGGCGGGCAATGGCACGCTGACCGAATATCTCGTCACCTGCCTCAACACCTTGTGCGCGCGGTTCAAACAAGAGGGCGAGAAGACCGGCATCCCGCGCGTCTTTACCCCGCAAATGGTGGAGCCGCGCGCGCAGGTTGGCCCGGACATGCCGATGTTTGGCGCAGATGGCATGGCCAAATCGCGCTTTCGCGGGCTGGGGCAACTGGGGCTTGAGATGCCGTGCAACATCATGGCGGATGAAATTCTGACACCGGGAGAAGGCCAGATTCGCGCTTTGATCAGCGTCGGCGGCAATCCCGTGGTCGGCTTCCCCAATCAGGAAAAGATGGTCCGCGCGCTCGATGATCTGGACCTGTTCGTGCAGATCGACCCGTGGCTCAGCGCGAGCGCAAAACGCGCCGACGTGGTCCTCGCGCCCAAACAATCGCTGGAGCGTGAAGACATCACCAACCTTTCCGAATGGTGGCATGAAACCGCCTATGCCCGCTATGTCGAGGCTGTCGCAGAGGCGCCCGGCGATGTGATCGACGAATATGAGATGTTCTGGCATCTGGCGAAAGCCTTGGGCGTTCAGATGCAGCTCGCAGGCGGGCCACTGCCGATGGATGCAGAAGCGCCTCCCACCAAGGAGGTCTTCCTTGATCTGATGACCGCAGGCAGCCTCGTCAAACCCAGCAAGGTGCGCGCCGATGCGCGCAAGGCAGGGGGCGCGGCGGTGGTCTATGACGATCTGCATCCCGTTGTCGGCCCCGCCGATCCTGACAGCGAAAACCGTTTTGACCTTGCCGCAGGCGCCATGCCCGATGCGCTGACCCGATATGCCGAAAATCACGAGGCCAAGGCGGGTTTCAACTTCAAGCTCATCAGCCGCCGGTCAAAGACTCGCTTTAATTCGATCGGGCATCCACTGGAGAAACTGCGGGCGAAAACCACCACCAATCCCGCTTACATCCACCCTGATGACATTGCGGAAATGGGCTTGGCGGAAGGCGGCATTGTCGAGATTACCAGCCCGCATGCGACCATTCACGGCGTGGTGAAAGCGAGCGACAAGGTGCGGCGCGGGCTCGTCTCCATGGCACATGCTTACGGCGATGCCCATGCGGACAAGACCAATGTGCGCGAAATCGGCAGCTCCACCAACCGCCTGACCAGCGATGAAATTGATTACGACCCGATCACCGGACAGGCCCTGCAAAGCGGCATTCCGGTGAAACTGGAGCCAATTCTTGTGGAGACCGCTTGATGCCTGAAAACCGCCGATTCCTCCTCCAGCGCCGCCCCGATGGAACCCCCGTTCCCGAAGACTTTGAACTCGTGACAGAGCCCACGCCCGAGCTTGCCGAGGGGCAATTCCTGATCCGCAATCACTATGCCAGCCTTGATCCGGCGATGCGCGGATGGATGGATGCGGGCGGGAATTACATGCCGCCCGTCCCGCTGGGCGATGCGATGCGCGCGAGCACAATCGGCGTGGTCGAGGACAGCCGGGCCGAGGGATTTGAGCGCGGCCAATGGGTCATGGGGCTGAACGCGCTGGAGGACTATTCGCTGGGCGTGGCGGGCGGCTTTACCCAGCCGATTGACCCCACTCTGGTGCC
>JBARXS010000115.1:0-9007 GCA_049647465.1 Erythrobacter sp. | reverse complement strand
AACAAACTGGCTCAGGGCGAAGTGGGAGAGGTCTGCATCCGCTCGGTCGCCAATTTCCTTGGCTATTGGCAGAACGAGGAGGCCACCAAAGCTGCCTTCACCAAAGACCAGTATTTCCGCACCGGTGACCTGGGCTATCTGGACGAGGACAACTACCTCTTCATCGTCGACCGCAAGAAGGACATCATCATTCGCGGCGGCGAGAACATCTCCTGCATCGAGGTCGAAGACGCGATCTATGCGCATCCCGATATGAGCGAATGTTCGGTGTTTGGCCTTCCGGATGAGCGGATGGGCGAAGTGCCCGCCGCCGTCATCCTGACCAAGGAAGGCCGCGAGACGATCACCCCTGCGGCGTTGCGCGAATTTCTGCTTTCCCACATCGCCCCCTTCAAGGTGCCACTCGAAGAGCATATCTTCGTTGTGCATGAAACGCTCCCCCGCCTTGGCACGCAGAAAGTCGACAAGAAGCTGCTGCGTGAGCAATACACAAAGCAGCACGCTGCTGCATAAGTTCTGCATGATGACGTGCGCAGGAGGCGGGACGTGGCATCGCTGAAGGTCGCGCCGCCTCCTGCGCACTCTCCCGCAAACGGGCGCAACACGGCGGGGCGCCTCACCCATCAGCGCGCGATCTTTGACCGGCGCACGATTGCCGAGACGATCGCCAAGCTGGTCGAAGCGCACGGGAATGGCGCGCGTCCGCATATCATCACCACCTTGCGCAATGCGCTGGACAAGGGGCGCGGTGAACTGGCGCGGCGGCTCGCGCAAAAGCCGTCTGCAGGCCACGAATGCGTGCTGGGCCATGCGTTTCTGACCGATCAGCTGCTGCGCGTACTCTACGATCACGTCACGACCGATCTGTTTCCCGCCCCCAACCGGACCGCAGCAGAGCGCATCGCGCTGCTCGCCGTGGGCGGATACGGGCGCAGCGAAATGGCGCCGCATTCCGACATCGACATTGCTTTCATCACACCGATGCGCCGCGCCCCGTGGTGCGAGCAGGTGATTGAGGCGATCCTCTATCTGCTATGGGATCTGGGCCTGAAGGTGGGCCATTCCAGCCGCACGGTCACCGATACGATGCGCATGGCAAAGGAAGACCTGACGATCCGCACCGCCCTGCTGGAATCGCGGCTGGTCTGGGGCGATGCGGCCCTTTACGAAGAGGCACGCACGCGGTTCTGGCGCGATGTTGTCAAAGGCAGTGAGCGCGAATTCGTCACGCAAAAGCTGGAGGAACGCAACAAGCGCCATAAACGCATGGGCGACAGCCGCTATGTTGTGGAGCCCAATATCAAAGAGGGCAAAGGCGGCCTGCGCGATCTCCAGACGCTGTACTGGATCGGCAAATATATTCACCGCGCGGAAACCGCCTCGCAGTTGGTGGATGTCGGGCTGCTCACAAACAGCGAGTATCGCAGCTTTCGCCGGGCGGAGAGTTTCCTGCTGGCGGTGCGTTGCCACATGCATGAACTGGCCGAGCGGGCCGAGGACCGGCTGACATTCGATCTGCAACGCCGTGTGGCGGAACGCATGAACTTTGCCGACCGCCCCGGCAAAAGCTCGGTTGAGCGGTTCATGCAGTTCTATTTCCTTCAGGCCAAACGCGTGGGAAGTGTGACCGCCGTGTTCCTGAGCGCGCTGGAGGAGGAGACCGCCAAAAATGCCGCGCGCAGTTTGCAAGCTGCGGGGCTGTTTGGCAAACGCAGCCCCGCCCGAACGCTGCGCGGCTTCATCATCAAGGACGGGTCCATCCGCACACCGGATGATGACTGGTTTGCGGCTGATCCGGTGCGGCTGATCGAGGTGTTCCAGCTGGCGGAAGCGGAGGGGTTGGAAGTCCATCCCCAGACGATGCGGCAGGCGGATCGCGATGCAAAACTGATCAACAAGAACGTGCGCAAGGACGCGCGCGCCAATGCGATATTCCTTGATCTGCTCTGCGGGCGCAATGATCCCGAAAGCGCGCTGCGCTGGATGAACGAGGCGGGCGTCTTTGGGCGGTTCGTTCCCGATTTTGGGCGGGTGAATGCGCAGATGCAGTTCGATATGTATCACCACTATACCGTCGATGAACACACGATCCGCGCCATCGGACTGTTGAGCCAGATCGAGCGCGGCCTGCTGGAGAACGATCACCCGCGCGCCACCCGGCAGATTCACAAACTGTCATCGCGGCGCGCGCTGTTTGTCGCGGTGCTGCTGCATGACATTGCCAAGGGGCGCGGGGGCGATCACTCAGTTCTGGGTGCCGGGGTCGCGCAGCGGCTGTGCCCGCGTTTCGGGCTGAACCAGTGCGAGACCGATCTGGTCGCCTGGCTGGTGCTGGAGCACCTGTTGATGAGCAGGACCGCGCAAAAGCGCGACCTGACCGATCCCAAGACCATCGACGATTTCGTCGCCGAGGTGCAGACGATCGACCGGCTGCGCAATCTCGCCATATTGACCGCTGTTGATATTCGCGCGGTCGGTCCGGGCACCTGGAACAGCTGGAAGGGCCAGCTGCTCGGCGAGCTGTATGATGCGGCGCAGGAACGGCTGCGGCTGGGCCATAAGGGGCGCGGGCGCGAAGCCCGTGTCGCTGCGAAAAAGGAGGGTGTGCGCGGACATCTCAAATCGCGCGCTGGCCTGATCGAGGATGTCGGCAAACTTTTGAACGATGCCTATTGGATCGCCGAGCCCGAAGACATCATCGCGCTTAACCTGCTGCAATATGATCAGGCGAAAAAGTCGGACGAACCGCTGTCAATCGAATGCACCGTTGATGAGGAACGCGGCGCGACGCTGGTCAGCCTTGTCGCTCCGGATCATCCCGGCCTGTTTTTCAGAGCCGCCGGGGGCATCCATCTGGCCGGTGCCAATATTATCGACGCGCGCATCCACACCGCGAGGGATGGATATGCGATTGACAATTTTCTGGTGCAGGACCGGCAAAGCGAACCCTTCAGCGAGCCGGCCCAGATCGAGCGCCTGAAAAAGGCGATTTCCGATGCCCTTCTGGCAAAGATCGAACTGGTGCCAAAGCTGGCGGCGCGCCCCCTGCCCCATTCGCGTGCAAAGGCTTTCAAGGTCGCGCCCTCGGTCAACTTTGATAACGGTGCCTCAAACCATTTCACCGTGATCGAAGTGACCGCGCGCGACCGGCCAGCTTTATTGAACCGTCTGGCCTATGCGCTGTTTGAGGCCAATCTGATCGTTCAGTCCGCGCATGTGACGGCCTATGGCGAAAGCGCAGCTGATACGTTTTACGTGACCGACCTGTTTGGCGGAAAAGTCACTTCCCCTGAACGGCTTGCGGAAATTCAGTCGGCCCTGCTTTCCGCAGCGAGCGACAAACGTCAGCGGCAGCTGGAGAAGGCGAGCCGCTAGCCAAGTTTCGTTTTGGTTAATGTTCCATATCAAATGGGTTGCATTTATAAGACCTATTGCTAATGGCGGCTTCCCCTACGTCAGGAGAGGTCCATAAAAATGAAAATCCGTTTCGCAAATCGGCGCGCTTTTGCGCTGCTTTCATCCACTTGTGCCATTGCCGCTATCGCCGCCCCGGGCGCAGCGCTCGCACAGGACGCCCAGGCTGAAGAAGACATCGCCGAAGAAGCGCAGCCCAAACGCACAAGTACGCTCGATTCGCTCAACCAGATCGTCGTCACCGGCACGAAAACCCAGAATGTTGAAGATGTGCAGGACGTCGCGCTCGCCGTGACCGCCTTCAACGCTGACACGCTCGAAGCCTTCAAGGTTCGCGACATTCAGGGTCTGAGCTTTCAGGCTCCCAACGTCTCGCTCGACCAGATCGGCACCAGCCGCGGTACTGCCAACTTCTCGATCCGTGGTCTGGGCATCAACTCCTCGATCCCGTCAATCGACCCCACCGTCGGCGTGTTCGTCGATGGCGTCTATCTCGGCATCAATAACGGCGTTGTGTTCGACATTTTCGACATCGAAAGCGTCGAAATCCTGCGTGGTCCGCAGGGTGTTCTGTTCGGTCGCAATGTGACCGGCGGCGCGGTGTTGATTAACACCACCAACCCGACCGAAGATTTCCAGGGCACCTTCCGCGCGGCAGTTGACGGCCCGATCGACAGCGGTCGCGGCGCAGAAAACTACACCGCCAGCGGCGTGCTGACCGGCCCGCTGATCGAAGACAAGCTGCTGTTCAAGGTTGCCGGCTATTACAACAACGACCGCGGCTATTTCCGCAATCTCGCAGCGGACACCAACCCGGACCTTCGGGAAAACTTCGGACAGGCTGAAACCTACATCATCCGCGGCGCGCTCGAAGCGCGTCTCGGCGATCTGACGCTGACGGCGAAGGGTGATTATTTCAACTCGAACGGCGATGGCCCCAACGGCCAGAACCGAGGAATTTTTGAACGCGACACGTTCGACTTCGCGATCGACAATGAAGGGTTCTACGACACCGAGATCATAACCGGCTCGCTGACAGCGGAATGGGATATCGGCCCGGGCACGCTGACCAACATCTTTGGCTATCGCGATTACACCGCCGCCACCGATGCCGACATTGACGCAACCCCGAACTTCCTGTTCCATTCGAGCACCGATACCGAGCAGGACCAGATCTCGAATGAAATCCGCTATGCGGTCTCGACCGACAATTTCGACATCACCGTCGGCGGTTTCTATTTCGACCAGAACCTTTCCTACACCGAACGGCGCGACATTCCGGTTTCCACTCCGCTGCGGTTCTTTGGTGGCGGGCGTCAGGATCACGAAGTCCTCGGCGTGTTTGCAAATGGCCAGTATCAACTGACAGACAGCCTTTCGGTCATCGCCGGTATCCGCTGGAGCCAGGAAACCAAGGATGCGGACATCACCTTCATCCGTCCGCGCGCGGAATGCTCGGTGGTCGATGGCACCTGCCCCACCGACGGTGTGAACTCGTTCATCCCGACCGAGGAAAACGGCTTTTCTGATCGCGTGCGGTTCCGCAACCTGTCACCGAAGCTGGGCCTTCAGTATGAATTCGCTGACAGCCAGATTTACGGTCACTGGACGCGCGGCTTCCGGTCTGGCGGCTACAATTTCCGCATCACGGACATTCCGGTGTTCAATTTCTCGGTCGCTCAGACCGGCAATCTGTTCTTCGACGAAGAGCAGGTCGACAACTTTGAAATCGGCGGCAAATTCCAGACCGCTGATGGCGTCTTTACTCTGAATGTCGCGGCCTACGTGACCAAAGTTCAGGACATGCAGCGTGAGGTCAACCTCGCCGATCCTGGCCTCGCCGTTGTCCAGAACATCGTCAACACTGCCGATGCGACGATCATGGGCTTCGAAGCGGAAGGCCGCGTGCGGCTTTCGGACTCGCTTATCTTTACGGCCAATCTCGGCCTGATTGATGATGAGTATGACGAAATCCTGTTCGACATCTCTGGCGATGGTAACGGCATCATCACCGATGCGGACTTCGATCTGCGCATCCCTCGTGTCCCCGAAGTCACTTGGGGCGTGGGCTTCATCCACGAACTGCTGCTGGGTGACCACGAGATCCTGACCCGCGTAAATTATCAGTACCGTGATGAATTCGCGTACACTGATGACAACCTCGGCTTCATTCAGGATATCTCAAACCTGGAAGCAAACATCACCTGGGTCACTCCGATCGACGGGTTCGAACTGTCGGTTTATGGCCGCAACCTGTTCGACGAAGTGCAGGCCGGTGGTGACACGCAGGTGCCGTTTGGCGGTCCACGTTCAACCGGTGTGCGTCAGCCGTTCAGCGATGCACCGACAGGCGGCACATTCTCGCCGCTTCAACGTGGCCGGAACATCGGTGTCGAAGCCGTCTTCAAGTTCTGATTTTCAGGATCTGAGAACTAAAAAAGGGCGCTCCGGCAACGGGGCGCCCTTTTTGCTTTTCGTGCCCCTCCTTTTCAAAGGAGGGGATTTAGGGGTGGTATTGACGCGCCACCGTCAATGCACTGAAACCGTCACTGCGCCGGACAGCGCGGACCTTACCCCCGCGCGCCGAACAGGGCCGTGCCCACGCGCACATGGGTTGATCCCAGTTGCACGGCGGTCTCGTAATCGCCGCTCATGCCCATGCTCAGCCCCTCCACGCCGTTATCCGCCGCCAGCTTCGCCAGAAACGCGAAGAACGGCGCGGGTTCGGTGTCCGCAGGGGGTAGGCACATCAGGCCCGCCACCGGCACATCGGCATCGCGCACCTTGGCGAGGAAGTCGGGCAACTCGCCAATCGGACAGCCGCCCTTCTGCTCTTCATCGCCGATATTGACCTGCACAAAGCACGGCACGCGCCGGTCTGCCTTGTCCATCGCCTTGGCCAGAGCTTTCAGCAGGCTTGGCCGGTCAAGCGCGTGGATACAGTCAAACATCGCCACCGCATCATCGGCCTTGTTCGATTGCAGCTGGCCGATCAGATGCAGCTCGCTATCGGGAAAGCGCTCGCGCAATTCGGGCCATTTCCCCTGCGCTTCCTGCACGCGGTTTTCGCCAAAGACGCGGTGGCCGATCTCAAGCAAGGGCTCGATTTTCTCCGGCGGATGGGTCTTGCTGACCGCGATCAGGGTGACATTCTCAGGCTTTCGCCGCGCGCGTTTGCACATGCGGGCAATGTTTTCCTGAACGGTTGCGAGACGGGTGGCTGCACTTTCCATAGAAGCGGGCTATAGCGCGGGCATGGCGCAAAACCAGCCTCTCCCGCATCTCTGGCTGCTTTCGGATGCACGCAATGATGCCAGACTTGAAGTCGCGCTGAAACGCATGCCGACAGGCAGCGGCTTTGTGTATCGGCATTACCATCTGGCACCGCCCGCGCGGCGCGCCCGGTTTGACGAATGCGCCGTCATCGCAAGGGCTTGCGGCCATCTGGTGGTCCTCTCGGGCAGCGGCGATGTGGCGCAAAGCTGGGGCGCGGATGCGATCTATGGTGCCTCTGAAGCGATCGCCCAAAGCCCCGGCATCGCCCGCTTTGCGACCGCCCATAACGCACAGGAAATCGCTCAGGCGCAGAAGGCTGGCGCTGATGCGCTGTTTCTCTCCCCGGTCTTCCCGACACGATCACACGAAGGAGCGGCCACGCTTGGCGCGGCCAAATTCCGCCAGCTCGCCGCCCTGTCAGCCATTCCGGTTATCGCGCTTGGCGGCATGAATGCGGAGCGAGCGCGCAAGCTTGACTGGCCGCGCTGGGCCGCGATTGACGGGCTGAGTTAAGCCGTCGGACGCGGCACCGCTCGCCGCAGTCTGCTTGACCCGAGTCGCCCAAGGATTCATGGTGTGTTCCGATACAGGAGCAAATCATGGCCACCCGCGCTGTAAACTCTAACAAGTCCACCGCAGACTGGCGCGCCGGGCTTCGCCGTTCAATCCGCCGCACCGCGCAGATGACGACGGCGGGCGTGCTGCTGTTGGCGATGTTCTTCCTCGCGCTCGCCATGATGAGCTATACCCAGACGGACCCCAGCCTTTCGACCTCGGCATCCGGAGAGGAAATCGGCAACTGGATGGGGCTGAGCGGCGCATGGGCCGCAGACCGTGTGCTGTTTTTCTTTGGCTTGCCCGGCGTTCTGCTGTTGCCCCTGTTATATATCTCCGCGCGCAAATTGTGGCGCGATGTCGAGCAGGATGACGGCCTTGAGGCCGCGCCCGATACCACGCGGTGGTGGCTGCCGCTGGGGATGCTGCTGCTGGCGATGACGTTGCTGTCAAGCGTGCTTGCACTCGCGCTCCCGGCCCCCGGCGGCACTCTGCCTGCGCAATTGGGCGGGCTTTCGGGCCTGCTGGGCGCGGGCGCGATAGAGGCTGTTGCGACGCGGCTGGGCGGCAGTGCTTCGGGCTGGATTATCCTGGCGATGGCGCTGGGCAGTCTCGCCGGAGCGGTTGCGCTGTTGACGCGGGTGTTCGCGATTGACTGGCGCGCCTTGCTGACCTTGCCCGATTTCCTTGGAGGAAGTGAAGCGGTTGAGGATCGGGCAAGCAGGCCGGTGGGCGGAACATCGGCCAGAGCGAAGGGCGGCATTGCTGGCAGCGCGTTTGGCCGCATCCTCAGCCGCCTGCCCGGCATCAGGCTGGCGCAACCCCGCATTGCGGCCCCTGATGAGAACCCTGATGAAGCCGTAGAAGAGCGCACCCAGCCCGGACGCGCGAAAGCCGAGGCTGCGCGCGCCCCCGTAATCGACGATACGCCGCGACGCTCGCCTGAAATCTCTGATCCCAGCGCCCCGCCAAAACGCGCAGCACCGGTCAAGGCAAACCAGCGCGATATGTTCGCGACCTTCGATTTGCCTGCGCTCGACCTGCTGGCGGAGCCGCCCGTGGATCACGCCCCCAAGCTTGATAAGCTGGCGTTGGAACGCAATGCCCGCCTGCTCGAAAACGTGCTCGACGATTTCAATGTGAAGGGCGAGATCACGGCGGTGCGCACCGGGCCGGTCGTGACCATGTACGAACTGGAGCCCGCTCCGGGCATCAAGGCCAGCCGCGTTGTCGGCCTTGCCGAAGACATCGCCCGCAACATGAGCGCGATCAGCGCGCGCGTTTCCACCATTCCGGGCAAGACCGTGATCGGCATCGAACTGCCCAACGCGGACCGCCAGATGGTGATGCTCAAAGAGCTCGCCGCATGTGCCGACTTTGTCGAGAGCAAGGGCAATCTGCCGATCATTCTGGGCAAGGATATTGCCGGCGAACCGATCGTCGCGGACCTTGCCGCCATGCCTCATTTGCTGGTCGCGGGGACCACGGGCTCAGGCAAATCGGTGGGGTTGAACTGTATCCTGCTCAGCCTGCTTTACACCTTCACGCCGTCGGAATGCCGCCTGATCCTGATCGATCCCAAGGTTCTGGAGCTCAAAAGCTACGACGATATTCCCCACCTGCTCAGCCCGGTTGTGACCGAACCGCACAAGAGTGTGCGCGCGCTCAAATGGGCGGTTGAGGAGATGGAGAAGCGGTATCGCAAGATGTCGAGCATCAATTCGCGCAACATCCATTCCTTCAATGAAAAGGTCCGCGCGGC
>JBARXS010000114.1:0-12934 GCA_049647465.1 Erythrobacter sp. | reverse complement strand
CATAATGTTGATTGCTGTCCGGATCCTCCGACCCGTCGATGGTAGCCATGCCGATCTTCTCTCCCCCAGGCGCGTTGCGCTGCCCGCAACGCCAGCGACTTATCCTGATGTTCCAATTTCGGTCGGATTGCAATTGGCGTGCATTGTCCGGCAAGACCGGCTCTAAGGCACATCTATGGAATCGGCACGTCCAACAATGCATACAAGCTTGCGCAAGCCCAGTCGCGGGTCGTTGCCCGGCGTATCGCCGACATCGCTTGAGGCCGATTTGCTCCGCGCGCTGGACCGGCGCGAGATTGAGGTGCTGTTTCAACCGCAATTTGCATGCAGCGATGGGGCCGTGGTGGGGGCAGAGGCGCTTGCACGCTGGCGTCACCCGACACTGGGAGAGATCGGCGCGCGCGATCTGTTTGCGATTGCAGAGCGGGCGGCGCTTGTTGCGCCATTGTCGCGGCATGTGGTGGCACGGGCGCTGGAGGATGCCGCGCGGTGGCCCAAGAATCTCTCGCTGTCATTGAACATCACGCCGGAGGAATTGGGCGATCCGCGCTTTGCGGCGGATTTCGCGGCCCTGATCGGCAAGAGCGACCTTGAGCCGCAGCGGTTGATGCTGGAAATCACGGAAGACCTGCTGCTGCGCAATCTTGACCTGGCTGCCAATGCTCTACAGGCGCTGCGCTCTCTCGGGTTCCGAACCGCTCTGGATGATTTTGGCGCTGGCTTCTGCAATTTCCGTTATTTGCGCGAGCTGCCGCTTGATGCGATCAAGCTTGACAAGATCATGGTCGATGGCGTGCCCGGCGATGCCAAGGCGCTCGCTGTCCTGCGTGCGATCATGCAGCTTGGCCGCGCATTGGAACTGGATATCTATGCCGAGGGTATCGAGAGCGAGATACAGCGCGCTGCCATCCTTTCAGAGGGCTGCGATTACTGGCAGGGCTTTCTGCGCGCGCAGCCGATGAGCAGTGTCGATATGATCGATCTGGCTGAAACAGCGCGCGGGCGTGGTCACGGGTGATGGGCCACTGAATGGCGGGGCCGTTGGTCCCGTTATTCGGCGGGCTCGCGCTGCTGGCGCTTGTCACGAAAGAATGTGATCGGAAACAGCCACTGCTCCTTGATCGAAAGGCGGCGTCGATCATCCTGACCGACCACCTCCGATTCGCCGTCCTTGAACGTGCCGAATATCCGGTCGAACAGGATCACCGAATTGCCATAATTGCAGCGCGTGTCTTCATAGCTGAGCGCGGTGTGGTGCAGGCTGTGATGCCGGATCGTGGTGAAGAAAAACGCGAACCATGCCGGCGGGTTGGAGCGGATGTTTGCGTGGGCATAGAGCGCGATGGCATTCAGCGAGAAGACGCCAGCAAAAATCGCATTCGCATCAAAATCGAACAGCGACAGCACAGTCAGGCTGATAAGGAACAGCTCGATCGGGTTGCCAACAAAGCCCTTTAGCGCGTTCAGCTGGGTTACGTGATGATGCGGCGCATGGGTCGACCACAGCAGATCATTGTTATGCATAAAGCGATGGATCCAGTACTGCCCGAACTCATAAAGCAGCATGATCGCAATGACTTGCACTAGAAATGGCAATTCCGTCAGCCATGGCGTGGAAATGCCCAGCGCTTGCTTCGCCTCGCCCAGCGGCCCATCGACGGAAAGGGCGACCAGCGAGCTGATGACGAAGATCATGAACAGCATGTAGAAAACGTCGGTCGCAAGCTCCTTGCCATTGATCCGCCAGCCATCGTGCCGTTCGTTGACCAACTCCATGACCTGAACAAACGCCATGCCGCCGAATGATACGAGCGGGATGAGCCACCAGGCATCCATCAGCGTCGCCGGAGCGAGGCCGAACACCGCCCAGATCGCGGCAACATGAAGCGGCGGAAGGTGATCAAAGAAAGCTTGTTTCATAACTCGTCCCTAAGTTCGGCAACTGAGGCATGGGAACCGATGGTCTGACGCACCGATATTACGAGTTCAAGATAAGTTACGATTGCGCGTTGAGTCTAGGCTGAAATCGCACCTCGCCCTATGCCGCCTGCTTGCGCTTTGACCGTTCCGCTTTCTTGACGATGTTCGACAGGCCCTTGGTCAGTTGGAACAGGCCGTTCAGGCGGCTTTGCGGGTCGCCCCATGCGCGGCTGATGACGAGTTTCATGTCAGGGCGCAGCTTCGCCGTGCCGGCCAGTTTGTCGACATAGGCGATCAGACCCGGCCCATCGGGGAAATCGTCATTGTGGAAGGTGACCAGAGTACCGCGCGCGCCCACATCAATCTTGGCAATGTTGGCGGTGATCGCCTGATGCTTGATTTCGATCAGCCGCACCAAATTCTGTGTGGGAGCGGGGAGATCGCCGAAACGGTCGATCATTTCAGCGGCCATGCTCTCAATCTCGGCCTTGTCCTGTGCTTGGTTGAGGCGACGATACAGCGCCATCCGCACAGCCAGATCGGGGACGTACTCCTCAGGGATCATGATCGGCGCATCAACGGTGATCTGCGGCGAGACCTTATCCTTGCCCGGCTCAAGGCCCATTTCGCCTGCCTTGGCCGCCAAAATCGCATCCTCCAGCATCGACTGGTAAAGCTCGAACCCGACTTCGCGAATGTGGCCGGATTGTTCATCGCCCAACAGATTGCCCGCGCCGCGAATATCCAGATCATGGCTGGCAAGCTGGAACCCGGCGCCCAGCGAATCCAGATCGCTCAGCACTTTCAGGCGCTTTTCCGCGATTTCAGACAGCTGCATGTCCTTCTCATATGTCAGATAGGCATAGGCGCGCAGCTTTGATCGACCCACACGTCCGCGCAACTGATACAGCTGGGCAAGGCCAAACCGGTCGGCGCGGTGGATGATGATCGTGTTGGCGCTTGGCAGATCAAGGCCGCTTTCCACGATGGTGGTGGAGAGCAGCACCTCATATTTGCCCTCGTAAAAGGCGCTCATCCGCTCTTCGATTTCGCCTGCACCCATCTGGCCGTGAGCGGAGATGACCTTCACCTCGGGCACGTTTTCGCGCAGCCATTCTTCCAGCGCTTCCATATCGGCAATGCGCGGGACCACGATAAAGCTCTGCCCGCCGCGATGGTGCTCGCGCAGCAATGCCTCGCGCATGACCATATCGTCCCATTCCATCACATAAGTGCGCACCGCGAGCCGGTCGACGGGAGGGGTCTGGATGGTGGAAAGCTCGCGCAGGCCCGACATCGCCATTTGCAATGTGCGCGGGATCGGCGTCGCGGTCAGCGTCAGCATATGCACGTCAGAGCGCAGCTGTTTCAGCTTTTCTTTATGCGTCACGCCAAACCGCTGTTCCTCATCCACAATCACAAGGCCCAGATTGCCGAATTTGGTCGATTTGGAGAGGATCGCGTGGGTGCCCACGACAATATCGATATCGCCGCTGGCCAGACCCTCACGCGTCTCGTTCATCTCTTTCGAGGAGACGAGGCGCGAAAGTCGCCCGATCTTTAGCGGGAAGCCTGCAAAACGCTCGACAAAGCTCTGGTAATGCTGGCGGGCGAGCAGGGTGGTGGGCGCAACCATGGCCACCTGTTGGCCGCTCATCGCCGCGACAAAAGCCGCGCGCAGGGCAACCTCGGTCTTGCCAAATCCGACATCGCCGCAGACCAGCCGGTCCATCGGCTTGCCGCTTTCCAGATCGCGTAAAACATCGGTGATTGCGGCGTCCTGATCGTCGGTTTCCTCCCATGGGAACCGATCGACGAACTGGTTGAAGCTGGCTTCCTCGGCCTCGAACACGGGCGCTTTTTTCAGCGCGCGCTCTGCCGCCACTTTCATCAATTCGCCTGCAATGGCGGTGATGCGTTCTTTCAGACGGGCGCGGCGTTTCTGCCATGCTTCCCCGCCCAGCCGATCAAGCGGGACGGATTCCTCGGAAGATCCATAGCGAGAGAGCACGTCGATATTCTCGACCGGGATGAACAGTTTATCCCCGCCGTGATATTCCAGTGCGACGCAATCGTGCTGGCTTTTACCAACCGTGACCGGGTCAAGGCCGAGATACTTGCCGATCCCGTGCTCGACGTGAACCACGAGATCACCGCGCGCCAAAGCCTGAAGTTCGGCGAGGAAGGCATCGGAATCCTTGCGCTTTTTCTTACGGCGCACCAGCCGGTCACCCAGCACATCCTGCTCTGTCAGGATTTCCAGATCGTCGCTGGCGAATCCGGTTTCCAGCGGCAGGACCATGGCGGCGGTCTTGCCCTTAGCCGCAAGACCCAGCGCCTCCTGCCAGCTTTCCGCCTGAACCGTTTCGCAGCCTGCCTCCTCGATGATCGAGGCGATGCGTTTGGCACTGCCTTGCGAATAGGCGGCGAACAGGGGTTTACGACCTGACTTGGCGACCGATTTGAAGTGCTTGGCGGCGGCTTCGTATACGTTTTCTCCGCGCGTGCGCTCGGGCGCAAAATCGCGCGCGGCCTTGAAACCGAAGTCGAGGACCGCATCGCCATCAGGGCTCGCAAAGACGCTTGTGCGGTGCGCGCAGGTGGAGGCGAGAGCGGAGCTGAACTCACCCTCTCTCAGATACAGTGCATCTTTGGCGAGGGGGCGATAGCTGCCCGATTTCTCGCCTGCGATGCGGGAGCGTTGCTCATGATAGTCCGCGATATCGGAGATACGCTCTTCGCCCGCGCCGATTGCGGCCTGGTCAATCACGACCACATCATCAGTGGCCAGATGGTCAAACAGGGTCGCCAGCTTCTCCTCAAACAGCGGCAGCCAGTGCTCCATGCCTGCAAGACGCCGACCATCGCTGACGGCCTCGTAAAGCGGGTCTTGCGTTGCCGCTGCGCCGAACATTTCGCGATAGCGCGACCGGAACCGCTTGATGCTGTCATCATCCAGCAAAGCTTCGGATGCGGGCAAAAGCAGATGGTTTTCCAGCCGCCCGGTTGATCGCTGCGTCGACGGGTCAAACAGGCGCAGGCTTTCCAGCTCGTCCCCAAAGAAATCGAGCCGCAGCCCTTCGTCCAGAGACGAAGGAAAGATATCAACGATAGAGCCGCGCACCGCGAACTCGCCATGGTCGATGACTGTGTCGGTGCGTGAATAGCCTTGCCGCGTCAGCAGGGCGGCGAGGCTGTCATGCCCGATGGTTGTGCCCGGCTTAAACCCGCGCGCGTTCTCCCGAATGCGGAAAGGTGTAAGCACACGCTGGAGTGCGGCGTTGACCGTGGTGACCAGCAATTGCGACCCGCCGGTGGGGTGCTGAAGCTTAAACAAAGCGGAAAGCCGCGCCGCGCTCACGGACAGAGCAGGGCTGGCGCGGTCATAGGGCAGACAGTCCCATGCCGGGAATTCCAGCACCTCAACCTCTGGCGCAAAGAAGCGCGCGGCGTCGGCCACGGATCGCATCGCTGCATCGTCTGCCGCGATGAAGACCGCACGTTGCTTTGAAGCCCGCGCAAGGTCGGCAAGGATCAACGGCACCGCCCCGCGTGGCAGCGAGGAAAGTGTCAGCGGCGCATCGGCGCTCAATATGCGGGAGATGTCGGGCATGGGTGACTAAAGCGTCCGCGTCGAACTTGGTTTCAAAATATGTGCGCTCTTGCTCAAGCAGGAGTCCAGAATTGCAAAAGTGGGTCTGGATTCCTGCGTTCGCAGGAAACCACCCGACATACAGTCCGTCGCCTTATCGCGGGATGTCGACGTAATCGAGCTTCATCATCGACTCAATCAGCGGGCCCTGAAATTTGTCCGGCACGGCCTGTGTTTTTAGCGCCCATGCCATGATGTCCACATCATCTTCGTCCAGCAAATCCTCAAACCACGCCATTTCCGCTTCGCCCCAAGTGTCATGATAACGGTCGAAAAAGCCGCCGATCATGTAATCGGCTTCGCGTGTGCCGCGGTGCCAGCTGCGAAACTTTGCGCGGGCCATTCTTTGCTCAAGGCTGATCGTTTCTGTCATGGAAAACGCGGTAAGGCACTCGCCCGCGCCGTTCAAGCGGCTATAGGGAGGCAATCATGCGTCCTGAAATTCTCAATCCGCTGTTTGCCGAAAGCAAAACGCTGGGCGGCGTGGGGCCAAAGCTCGCGAAGCCGCTTGAGAAGCTGGGCCTCACCACCATCAAGGACGTCGCCTATCACCTGCCAGAACGGTTTGTGACGCGCCGGGCGATTTCCAACCTGGATGAGGGCGGGGAGGGCGAACAGGTCATCGTCGCGCTGACCCCGACAGAGCACCGCGCTGCCCGCAATCCGGGGCGCGGGCCATACCGCGTGCTGGCGCAGGACGAGGCGGGCAATATCTGTGCGCTCACCTATTTCGGGAGGGCGTCCTACACCGCCAAAAAGCAGTTGCCCGTGGGCGAAAAGCGCTGGGTCGCCGGGCGGCTCGACCGGTTTGGTGATATGCTGCAGATCGTCCATCCCGACCATATCGAGGCGGACAGCGCTGGCAATATGGGCCGGATGACAGAGCCCGTTTATCGCCTGTCCGAAGGGCTGACACAGCCGCGCATCGCATCGCTGGTGGAGCAGGCGCTGGAGCGGTTGCCCAAGCTGCCCGAATGGATCGAGAATACGCAGTTTGAAAGCGAAGGCTGGCCGTCGTGGGATGAGGCGCTGTGCATCGCGCATAAGGGGCCGAACGAGCCCGCGCGAAACCGTCTGGCCTATGATGAATTGCTGGCCAACAGCCTCGCGCTCCTGCTGGTGAAGGCGGATAGTCGGCGTCGCAAGGGACAGGCGCTGGTGGGTGATGGAAGGTTGCGAGCCAAGCTGAAGCTGCCGTTCGAGATGACCGGCGCGCAGAAACGCTCGGTCGCGGAGATTGAAGGCGATCTGCAGCAGGAGGCCCCGATGCTGCGCCTGCTGCAAGGCGATGTCGGCGCGGGTAAGACTGTCGTTGCGCTGGCGGCGATGCTGATCGCGTGTGAAGCGGGCAAGCAGGCGGCTCTGCTCGCCCCGACTGAAATTCTGACCCGCCAGCACTTTGAGACGCTGCGGGAGATGGCGGCGCCGACCGGCGTGGAGATTGCGATGCTTACCGGTCGGGCAAAAGGCAAAGAGCGTGAGAGCATACTGATGGGATTGCTCGATGGCTCGATTGATATCGTTGTGGGCACCCATTCGATCTTTCAGGATACCGTCACCTACAAGGATCTGGGCCTTGTCGTGATTGATGAACAGCACCGCTTTGGTGTTGCGCAGCGGCTTGCATTGGCGGGTAAGGGCAGGCGCGCACCGCATACTCTGGCGATGACAGCGACGCCCATTCCGCGCTCTCTCACTCTGGCGCAATATGGCGAAATGGATGTCAGCCGCCTCGATGAACTTCCCCCCGGCAGGCAGGCGATTGATACCCGCGTCTTCCCGCAAGAACGCATGGACGAAATGGTCGCGGGGGTGGAGCGGCATCTTGCGACCGGTCAGCAGGCCTATTGGGTGTGCCCGATGGTGCGCGAGAGCAATGGCGCTTGGGAAACCGACGAAATCGCTGCGGCAGAGGCGCGGTATGCCGCCCTGAAAGAGCGTTTCGGGGACGCCGTCGTGATGGTCCACGGGCAACTGCATCCCGATATCAAGGACGCCAATATGGAGCGTTTTGCCAGCGGTGAGGCAAAATTGCTGGTGGCGACCACCGTCATTGAAGTGGGCGTGGATGTGCCCGCGGCGACCCTGATGGTGATTGAGCAGGCGGAGCGGTTTGGCCTTGCCCAGCTGCACCAGTTGCGCGGACGTGTGGGGCGCGGATCGGAAAAATCTGTATGCGTTTTGCTTCGCGGCGGTGCCTTGTCCGAAACCGGCCGCAAACGGTTGGCGCTTATGCGGGAGACGCAGGACGGGTTTCGGATCGCTGAAGAGGATCTGGAACTGCGGGGCGGGGGCGAATTGCTTGGCACGCGCCAATCAGGGGAGGCGGCTTTCAGGATCGCCGATCTTGAACAGGTGCAGCGCCTGCTTCCCATTGCCCACGCGGATGCCCGCTTGCTGATCGAACGGGACGGGGGGCTAACCTCTGCACGCGGCGAGGCGGCGCGGACATTGCTGTATCTGTTTGAGCGCGACTGGGGCGTGCAGCTTTTGCGTGGTGGCTGATGATATGCGGTCAGAACGCTGCGTCGGATCCATCTTTCAGGAGCCTCTCGACGAGGATTTCCGCAGCGACTGATACCTCCATCCAGACATTCGCGAAGTCTCCTTCATCCCCATAATAGGGATCGGGCACGTCTTGACCCTTTCGTCCCGGAACGATGTCCATCAGCATCGCAATTTTCGCGGTTGCGCTTTGGGGAGCGCGAGATTTGATCCCGGCCAGATTGGCTTTATCGAGCGCAAAGATGTGCGTGAAGCGGTTGAAATCCTGCGCTTTAAGCTGTTGCCCCGACACTTTCGCAATATCGACTCCGTTCGCGCCCGCAACTGCAATGGCGCGGGGGTCGGGTGCCTCTCCGATGTGATAGGCTGCAGTCCCAGCGGATTCGACGGTGCAATCGAGCCCCGCTTTTTCCGCCGCCATGCGAAACGCCCCTTCCGCCATGGGCGATCGACAGATATTGCCGAGGCACACGAACAGGATCGCTGGTTTTGATTGGCGCTTTGGCTCCATGCCGAAAGTACTTATACAAGCGCGTTTTGTGTACAAGATAGACAATTGTAAACTGGAGTTTTTTTAATGCGTCTTCCCGGTCTTGCAGTAGCTCTTGCCTTCATTGCGACTGCTCCGGCGATGGCCGGACCGCTGGAAGATTATCAGGCGCTTCGCGAAGAAGTCTGGCAGAGCGCACTGGATGATAGCCCCTTGTTTGCAACCAGCGTCGGTGATCGCCGTGGGGACGGGAAACTGGGTGATCTCAGTCTTGAAGGCTATCAGGCCGATATCGCTGAGGCTCGCGCATTTCTGACCCGGTTGAGCGCAATCGATGCTGCTGCTTTGCCGCCCACCGAAGCGGTAGATTATGCAATCATGAAGCGCAGCCTTGAGGACGAGATTGCCGCCGATGCGCACGATCACACGCGGTTTGTCCTGTTCACGACATTCAGCGGATGGTTCTCCGGCTTTGCCTCGCTGCCCTATCGCTCACCGTTCTTCACCAAGGCGGACTATGAAAGCTATGTCGCGCGTCTGGAGGCGTTCAGGGCCTATAACGAGGACGGAATTGCGCGGAGCCGCGAGGCTGTAAAGCGGGGCCTGACCCAGGCATGCGAGCCGATGGAAGGGTTCGAGAGCAAGATTGAACGGCAATTGGTCGATGATCCCACTACGTCGCCTTTCTGGAGGCCTGTCGCGGGCGAACGCCCCGATTCCATAACCGAGCAAGACTGGGAAATCATCAAAGAGAATGTGGGCATTGCCTTGGAGCAAGCGGTTTTTCCCGCCTACAAGGAGTTGCTCGATTTTTACACCAGTGAATACGCGCCAGCCTGTCGCACGGGCATTCCGGGTGTTGTCGCAACGCCCGGCGGGGCGGAATATTACGCCTATCGCGTCGCCAGCTTCACCACCACCGATATGACACCGGACGAGGTGCATAATCTTGGCCTGTCCGAAGTCGCTCGCATCCGGGCCGAAATGGAGGAGGTCGCTGCCGAAGCAGGGTATGACACGCGCGAGGCCTATATCGAGCATCTGCGCACTGACCCGCAATATTACATGACCGATGCGGACGAATATGTCGCGCATGTGGCCGCGCTGGCGAAGACTATCGACGGCTTCATGCCCAAGCTGTTCGGGAAGCTTCCGCGCAATCCCTATACCGTCATACCCATTCCGGCGGCCAATGCGCCGGGCAACACCACCGCCTATTATGAGCGGGGTTCCATCGAAACGGGGGCACCGGGAATTTACCGGATCAACACCACGCAGCTTGATCAGCGCCCGCTGTGGGAATTGCCCGCGCTGGGCGTGCATGAAGCGGTTCCGGGGCATCACCATCAGATATCGCTGCAACAGGAACTGGACCTGCACCCGTGGCGGGCGAACACTGCCTATTTCACCGCCTTTGTAGAGGGATGGGGGCTGTATTCGGAACGGCTCGGGATCGAAATGGGCCTGTATGATACGCCGGCAAAACAGATGGGGCGGCTGTCCTATGAAATGTGGCGCGCGGCGCGTCTGGTGGTCGACACCGGCATCCATTCAAAGGGCTGGACAAAACAGAAAGCGGTCGATTTCATGCTCGACAACACCGCGCTTTCGCCCGCAAATATCGATGCCGAGGTGAACCGCTATATCACCTGGCCGGGGCAGGCGCTGGCTTACAAGATCGGCGAGCTTACCATTCGCAGGCTGCGTGAGAGTGCCGAGGAAAGACTTGGACAGGCATTTGATCTGCGGGCGTTTCACGACACCGTGCTTGAAAATGGGTCGGTGCCGCTATCGGTTCTCAACATGCAGGTAGAGGTGTGGATTCAGGATCAGCAGATACAAATCAATCGGGCGAAGCGAGCCGCTGAGGTGGCTGCCGCGCGGGCCGATTGATCAAGCCGCCTGATCAACCTGCATCGGCTCAGTGCCTGCCAGCACTTCCTCGGTGATGCGCCGGATGTTCACCTGCGCTTTCAGCCGCGCGCCCAACAGAGCGGTGCCGCTCACCTTGCGCTGCACGAACAGCGTCTCAATCGGAGGGAAGGCCCACGTGTCCTTGTCCTGCGCGATGGCATAGCCTTCCTCTCGCAGCAGGGGGACGAACCCGCGATCGCCAAAGTCGAACGGCGCATCCTCGCGCATCTCGTTGATGACGATGTCGATCATCTTGTAAACGCGTTCCGGGTGCTTCTCGAACACTATGGGCTGCATGAAGCCTGCACGGATCGTCGCTTCACGCACTTCCTCGCGGTTGCCCTGAAGTCCTGCGATCAGCATGTCGCGATAGCCGTTGGAAACCGCCGGATCGACGGGGCGACACGCACCAAAATCAAGCAGGATGATTTCGCCGGTCGATGGGCGATAGCGGAAATTGGCGAAGTTTGGATCGGTCTGCATGACGCCAAAGTCGAACAATTCGCGCGCGACCAGCCTGATGAGCCGCGCATAGATTTCGTCACGGCGCTCGACCGGTTCCTCGGCGAGCTTTTCAATGCTGACGCCCTCTTCAAAACTCATCGCGAGGATGGAGCCGCGCGTCAGCCCTTCGTGCAGGCGTGGTACGACAAATCCGGGCGTGTCAGCCAGCTGTTCACGATACAGGGCCATCTGCGCGCCTTCGCGCTCATAATCGGCCTCTTCGTGCAGCTGTTGTTTGGCGACGGCCAGCAGCTTGTCGATTTCCAGTTCGGGCGGGGCGAACCCGGCGACTTTCAGCAAGGTCATCACATTGTCGACATCGCTGTCGATGCTTTTGGCGACGCCGGGATATTGTACTTTGATCGCCAGCTCCTGCCCATCGCGCGTCAACGCCTTATGCACCTGACCGATGGACGCCGCCGCAATCGGGCGCGGGTTGAACCACTTGAACTGCTTGCGCCAATCTGATCCCCATTCTTGCCGCAAGACGGTGTCGAGCTGTTTTGTCGGCATGAAATTCGCTTGATCACGCAAGGTGGCGAGGATTTCCGACAATTCCGGTGGCAGGAGGTCGCCTGCGTCCAGACTGATCATCTGGCCCATTTTCATGGCCGCGCCGCGCAGGTGCGACAGGCGATCCGTCATCCTGCGCACATTGCCCGGCGTCAGCACCAGATCGCGGGTCGAGATTTTCTCACCACTGGTCAAACGCCGCGCACCTTCGGCGGCCATGCCCCCGGCTACGCCGCCGACAAGGCGCCCAAACGTGCCGATTCGCGCCAGCCTGCCCGAAGGCACGGCGCGTTCGCGCGAACGGTCATTGCGCGATTGATTGTCGTTGCTGTCGTCGGCCAATGTTCGATGTGTCCTTAATGCGCCTATGGGTTGTTCACAGGATGAACGGGCAGGGACGGCCCTCGTTCCTTGATAAGACAGCGCTTTACCGGATCAGCGTTAACTGATGCTGAGCCCGCCATCGACGGGCAGGCATTGACCCGTGATATAATCGCTGTGGGATGAGGCGAGAAACACCGCGAGCCCCTCCAGTCCCGCATGATCTCCCGAACGGCGCAAGGGAATGCGCTTTTCCATCCATGCGGCGAATTTTGGATCGGCGGCGGCGGTGATCGCGGTCTCGTAGTACCCAAACAGCAGGGCATTGGCGGTGATCTGGTATCGGGCCAGTTCAAACGCCGCCGCGCGGGTGAGACCATTCAGAGCCGCTTTTGAAGCCGCGTAGTCCGCGCTGCGATTGACGCCCATGATCGACTGGCCTGAAGAGGTCGCGATCAGCTTCCCACCCGCATCGCCGCCCGCCGCGCGCTCGATCATGTGGCGGCTCACATGCTTGTAAATGAGAGCGGGACCGCGCGTGTTGACGGCCATCACCGCGTCCCATCCGTCTGCAGTCAAATCCGGAATGCCCGTCCCCTGACCGGAGCGCCCCGCATTGGCAAAACAGGCATCGACACGCCCGAATTTTGCGAGAGTGTCTGCGAGCGCTGCCTCAATCGCGTCTTCGCTGGCGACATCACACGTGCACACAATGACTTCGCCCGTGCCAAGGCCGCGCAGTTCAACAGCGGCGGCCGCGCTCTTTGTTGCGTCACGCGCCCAGATTGCGACATGCGCGCCCGCTTTGGCAAGGCCGCACGCCATGCCGAGACCAAGGCCGCTATTGCCTCCGGTGATGACTGCCACGCGGCCTGAAAGATCGAATAAATCCATGGGCTGACGCGTTGGCGCAATCGCCAAGAGGGCGCAAGCTGTGCGGGAACCGCGCCGCATCTGAAGCGCTTTCGGGAGTATGGACGGACATTCCTCGCTTACGCCCGTTGCCCGGGGATTGGGCTATGCCGGGCTGCTGCCCCAGATCATTTGCTGCGCATTGGTGGTGATCGATACGCCGTACCGGTTCAGCGCGCTGTTCATGGGAATAGTCTATCCCG
>JBARXS010000113.1:0-16073 GCA_049647465.1 Erythrobacter sp. | reverse complement strand
TATGTGAAGGAACGCGAGCAGTTTGGCGTCGCCATCGGCTCGTTTCAGGCGCTGCAACACCGGCTCGTCGAAGCCTATGCCAAGGCCGAACAATCGCGCTCCATGCTCTATCGCGCGGCTCTGGGCGATCCGAAAGACAGCGCGGCATGGGCCAAAGCCACGGCGGGCGCGAAAGCCTTCATCAGCGAGAATGTCGACTCCATCGCGCGCGAAGCGGTGCAGATGCATGGCGGAATGGGTATCACCGATGAACTCGCCATCGGCCACGCGATGAAGCGCGTCATGGTCCTCGCCCGCCTGTTCGGCGACACGGACAGCGTGCTTGCCGAATATGCTGCCGCTGCATGAGGGAAATGACGGGGAACGATGATGCGTGAAAAGATAGACCCGGACCTGTGGAGCGATGATGCGCAGCCGCATCTGATGGGTGGCCGCCTGCCTTCGGGTGAAATCGTCTTTCCGATGCCCGTGGGCGATGCGGCGCGCGATGTGGAGCCCTACAAACTCTCCCGCACAGGCACGCTGTGGTCGTGGACGACACAAGGGTTCCTGCCCAAGGAACCCTATAGCGGCCCCGGCTCCAGCGAAGGCCCCGATGGTGCGCCGTCCCCGCCCGATTTTGAGCCGTTCCTGATCGGCTATGTCGAATTGCCCGGCGAAGTGATCGTGGAAAGCCGCATTGTTGGGGCGAAGCTCGAAGACTTGTCGCTCAATATGCCGCTCGAATTTTGCATCGTGCCTTTCAATGACCGGCAGGACACGTTCGCTTTCAGGCCTCAAAGCGGGTCGCAGGCCGCCAATCAGGAGCAAGCCGCATGAGCGACAATGTCTATATTATCGGCGCTGGCATCCACCCGTTTGGCCGCACGGAGGAACGGTCAGGCCGCGAACAGGGCGTCTATGCCGTGCGTCAGGCGCTGGCCGATGCGGGGCTGGAATGGGCCGACATGGAATGCGCCTATGGCGGATCGGCGGCGGCGGGCAATGCCGATATCATGGTCAACGAATTGGGCCTCACCTCGCTGCCCTTCATCAATGTCGCCAATGGCTGCGCGACGGGCGGCAGCGCGATTGCCTCGGCGCAGCAGGCGATTGCAAGCGGGATGTATGATCTTGCCCTCGCCGTCGGTTTTGACAAGCATCCGCGCGGCGCGTTCAACGCAAAGCCATCCGATTATGGCCTGCCCGAATGGTATGGCGAGACCGGCATGATGCTGACCACGCAGTTTTTCGCGCTCAAGATTCAGCGCTACATGCAATTGCACGGGATCAGCCGCACGACACTGGGCCGCGTGGCAGAGAAAGCGTTTCGCAACGGGGCCAAGACGCCGCATGCGTGGCGACGCTCGCCGATTGATCTGGAAACGATCATGAACGCGCCGATGATCAACGATCCGCTCACGAAATTCATGTTCTGCTCTCCGGCAGAAGGCGGCGTTGCGCTGATCCTGGCGAGCGAAAAGAGAGCGAAAGCGCTGGGCGCGCTGGCTCCGGGCAAGTCGGTCAAAGTGGCCAATGTCGCGTTCAAGACCCGCCCGCCTGACAGTTTTGAGGTGTTTCAGGCCGGCGTCAGCATCAAGGAGGGCGGAAAGCCCACCGTGCTCGCCTCGCAGGCTGCCTTTGAGGGCGCAGGCATCGGTCCGGACGATATCGACGTTGCGCAATTGCAGGATACGGAAAGCGGCGCGGAAATCATGCACATGGCCGAAAACGGCTTTTGCAAGGATGGTGAGCAGGAAGAATGGCTCGCCAATGGCTGGTCGGAGCAGGGCGGGAGGTTGCCGATCAACACCGATGGCGGATGCCTCGCCTGCGGAGAGCCGATTGGCGCATCGGGACTGCGGCAAGTTTACGAGAATGTGGAGCAATTGCGCGGCCGTGCGGGCGAGCGGCAGGTTCCGGGCAAGAGGGGCGACGGGCCGAAGACCGCCTATAGCCACGTCTATGGTGCGCCGGGTATTTCCGCCGTGGCGATTCTGGAGCGGTAGATGGGCCAGATTACAGGGAAAATGGACAACAAGGTCGCGCTCGTCACCGGCGGCGCAGAGGGCATCGGAGCCACCGTTGGCCGGATGATCGTGGCCGAAGGCGGCAAAGTGCTGTTGTGCGATGTGCAGATCGAAAAGGCCTGCGCTCTGGCGGATGAACTGGGCGAAAACGCCGCCGCGTTGGAGCTCGATGTGCGTGACCTTGATCAATGGCACGCAGCGGTAAAGGCGGCGCAGGACCATTTCGGAAAGCTCAACGTGCTGTGCAACATTGCCGGGATTTCAGAGCCGGGCAATGTCGTCGATGTTGATCTGGACAGCTGGCAGCGCACCATCGACATCAATCTGGTCGGCCCGTTCTATGGCTGCCGCGCCGCGATCCCGGCGATCGAGGCGGCGGGAGAGCCGGGCGCCATCGTCAATATCGGATCGATGATCGCCCTTCGCGCCGCCGCCTTCGTTGCCGCCTATTCCGCGTCCAAAGCGGGCCTGTTGGGCCTGACGCGCAGTGTCGCGCTTGATTGCGCAGAACGCGGCGTGCCGATCCGTGCAAACATGGTGCACCCCGGCGCAATCCGCACGCCGATGTATGACCGCTACAAATATTCCGGGATGGACACGCCTGAGAATATCGAGACGAATTTCGCCGCCACCCATCCGATGAACCGCATCGGAGAGCCCGAAGAAGTGGCCAAGGCGGTCGTCTTCCTCGCCAGCGATGACGCCAGCTTTACCACCGGCTGCGACTTTACCGTCGATGGCGGCGGGTCGATAAGGAGCTAAGGCGATGAGCGAGCAACCCACCACGCGGATCGACGCGCATTTCATCGCTGCGGGCAAATATCACGACATTGATTACCCCCGGCTCGAAATCCTGAAACTGCTGGCGGAACACCCGCATATCCGCACCACTGTGGCGGCGGACTATTCGGGGCTGGAGCGGCTGGACGCCTGCCGTTTCCTCATCACCTACACCTGCGATCTGATGCCAACGCCAGAACAGGCCGCGCAGGTCCGCAGCTGGGTGGAAGGCGGCGGCAAATGGCTCGCGCTGCACGGGACCAATTCAATCCTCGTCTTCACTGAGCAGGGTCTGGTCGACACGCCCGAAGACCGCCCCGACGTCTTCGACATGCTAGGCACACAGTTCAAGGCACACCCGCCCATCGGCCCGTTCGAGGTCGAGGTGGTCAACACAGAGCACGAGCTGACACGCGGGATCGCAGATTTCGAAGTGGTGGATGAGCTGTATCTCTCCAAAACCACCGCGCCCATCGACACCCTGATGCAGACCACGTTTGAAGGCGAGGCGACCGGCTTTGTCGAGGACAAGTGGGAGAAAACCGCCGTGCCGATCCTCTACACCCGCGATATTGGCCAGGGGCAGATCGTCTACAACACGCTGGGCCATTGCCGCGGGCATTACGATTTGCCCGGGATGCAGGATTTCTACCCGCACAAGGAAATGTGCGCATGGAATTACGATGTGTATTACGACATGCTGCGGCGCTCAATAATTTGGGCCATGAGAGTTGGCGAGTAAGGGACACACAAAAGATGGACATGGAATTCTCCCCCGCTGACGCCGCTTTCCGAGAGGAAGTGCGCGATTTTCTGGCCGAAAACCTGCCGCAGCATCTGCGCGACGGTGCGCGGCGCACGCCCGGTGTCTTTGTTGAGCCCGACATCGGCATGGAATGGCACCGCATCCTGTTTGAAAAGGGCTGGGTCGCCCCGCACTGGCCAGCCGAAGACGGCGGAACCGGCTGGACGCCGACGCAGAAATTCATCTTTGAAAAGGAATGCGCGCTGGCGGGTGCCCCCAGTCTTGCGATCCTTGGCCTGCGGCTGGTCGGCCCGGTCATCTGCGCATTTGGCACGCCCGAACAAAAGGCGCGTTTTCTTCCCCGCATCCTTTCGGGAGAGGATTACTGGTGTCAGGGATATTCAGAGCCAGGTTCCGGATCGGACCTCGCCTCGCTCAAGACTTCCGCGCGCATCGAAGACGGCGAATATATCGTCAACGGATCGAAGATCTGGACCACCCATGCCCACCACGCCAACTGGATTTTCGCGCTGGTGCGCACAGACCCGGACGTGAAGAAACAGGCCGGGATCACCTTCCTCCTCATGGAGATGGACCAGCCCGGCGTCGAAGTGACCCCGATCCATTCCATGTCCGGCGATCACGAGGTCAATGCGGTGTTCTTCACCGATGCAAAGGCGGATGTCGCCAACCGCATCGGCGAGGAAGGGCAGGGCTGGAGCATCGCGAAATTCCTGCTTGAGAATGAGCGCGGCGGATCCTGCTTTGCCCCGCGTCTGATCCAGAGCATCGACAAGCTGGCGCAGCTGGCCGAGACACAGCCTTCGGGTGTGAACGGGGCGATCGGCCATGACGCGCGCTTTCGCGACCGGCTGGCGCGCGCGCGGCTGGAGGCAGAGGCGCTGGAAGTCACCGAACTGCGCATCCTTGCCGAGCTGGCAAAGGGCCGCGCGCCCGGCCCGCAAACCTCGCTGGTCAAGCTGCTCGGCGCGAATATCGGGCAGGAAGTGGACACATTACGGCTCGAACTGCTCGGTCCCGATGCGCTGCAACTCCCGCTCGAACGCCCGCTTTACGGCAATGAAGCGCCCGAACCCATCGGCAGCGAACTCGCGCAGACCGCGATGGGCCGATACCTCAACAACCGCGCCGCGACGATCTTTGGCGGATCGGACGAAGTGCAGAAGAACATCATCGCAAAGACCGTATTGGGCCTTTGATGCCCCCTACTGCCAGCCCCCTGAAGAAAGAGACGCATAATGGACGTATCAAAGCTGATGTTTCGCGAAGGCCTGATGGATGGCGACCGGGTGCTGGTCACTGGCGGGGGCACCGGGCTGGGCCGCGAAATGGCAGAGGCGTTCCTGAAGCTGGGCGCGACCGTCTACATTTGCGGACGGCGGCAGAACAAGCTTGATGAAACCGCGACCGAACTGATGGAGAAACACGGCGGCCCAAAAGGAAATAAGATCGTCGGCATGGCCTGCGACATTCGCGATCCCGATGCAATTCACGCGATGGTCGATGCGATCTGGGCCGATGGCGGCGCCCTGACGGGCGTGGTCAACAATGCGGCGGGCAATTTCATCAGCCGCACCGAAGACCTCTCGGTCAACGGGTTCAACGCGATCGCCGATATCGTGATGCGCGGCACATTCTATGTCACGCTCGACATTGGCAAGCGGCTGATCGCGGAGGGCAAGAAAGCCAGCTTTATCTCGATCCTCACCACATGGGTGTGGTCGGGCAGCGCCTTTGTGGTGCCCAGCGCCATGTCCAAAACCGCGATCAACGCGATGACGCAAAGCCTCGCCACAGAATGGGGCCGCTATGGCCTGCGGTTCAACGCGATTGCGCCCGGTCTCTTTCCCACCAAGGGGATGAGTGCCCGGCTTAATCCGGGCAGCGGCGGGGACAATTCCAAGAACGACCTGAACCCGATGGGCCGCGCGGGCGAGATGCACGAAATGGGCAACCTTGCCGTATTCCTGATGGCGAGCGGCGCGGAATACGTAAACGGCCAGACCATCGCGATAGACGGCGCAGGCTATCAGGCCAATGGCGGCACCTTCTACCCGCAATTGCAGGGTCTGGGCGACGCCGAATGGGACATGATGCGCCAAATGATCAAAGGGACGAACGCCAAGGACAAGGCCGATCGAACGACTGGGTGAGGGGTGTTTCGGTTTGCGGGATCGCTCTAATCGGCGGGTTCGATCGCAATGATCTGGTCAACGACCATAAGGTGTTTGTAGCTGCCTTCATGGCCAAAGCTGCCAGGTATCTTCGTACGCCTTCCGATAAATGTGATGCGATGAACGCCGTCAGGAATGTTGGCGTCTGGTGAAGCTTTGCTAGAGAAGGTAAGCCAAGTCCCGTCGCCGGAAATCCCTTCGCAAGTCGTCTCTGGGACTGGACAGAAGTTTGTCCATTCCCATCCGTGCTCCCATAATCCAATCCATCGTTGTGCAGGAAGCATTTCAAAACAATCGGGATCATCTGGCCGCCATTGATCGACACCGCCATAGCGAATTTCGTTAAGACACGCTTGAGTCATTCCCGGATGGGATTCCCGCAGCCCTAAAAATTGGTCATCTGAAATGGCTGAGTCCGGCGGTTGACAACCCAATAAGCCCAAGGCCAGCGAACAGACGAATAGAGCTCTCATAGTGTTTCTCTTGAAGGTCTTTTGCGTAAACACAATCCGCAATTGTCCAAGAATATGCTAGTTACGCGCTCGAAACTTCGTCACCCCGAACTCGTCATCCCAGCGAAGGCTGGGATCCAAGGCGTCGGAGCGCAGCGCCTGATTGCTCTGGACCCCAGCCTTCGCTGGGGTGACGGTGGTAAGGACTGGGGTGACGTTGAAAAGCGCTGGGTGACAGGCGCTGGGGTGAAAGGCACTGGGGTGAGGGTGCTGGGGTTACGGCGTGAAAGTCCGCCCGCTTTGCCCTCATCCCCCGACACCACGCTCAGTTTTCCTACATCGCCGCCAGCGGCTACACCCGCACTCGCTCTTTCACACTGTCGGTCCGGCCTATCGCTCTTTACTCGGGACGTACTTCTTCCGCTGGAGTGTCAACTTTGCTTCTTCTGATAAAATTGCTTTATTTCTGTACTTTAAGCGCCAAAATTGAAATTGACATGGTGTCAATGATGTCAACTTTGCCGCCTCAACCACCAACCTCATCGGCCAGCTTTTGCGCCGTCTTGTAATCCGGCTTGCCATTGTTCAGCCTCAACGATCCTTGCGTGAAGACATAGACGCGCGGGATCTTGTACCCTGCAAGGCCAGCGCGGGCGTGGGCGTCCAGCTGCTCTTTCAGGTCTGCTGCCGCTTCGCCCTCGGGCTCCACCACTGCCACGACCTTCCGGCCAAAGCGGGGATTGGGCAGGCTTACAACGCGGGCGTCGTGCACAGCGGGGTGGTCCATCAGGACAGCCTCGACCTCTTCGGGAAACACCTTTTCGCCGCCGGTGTTGATGCACATATTGTCGCGCCCGATAAACTCCATCGATCCATCGGCGGCCCAGCGCGCACGGTCACCCGTCATGAGCCAGCGCTTGCCATAAACCACGGGGAAAGTCGCCGCGTTCTTCTCGTCCTCGCCCAGATAGCCAAGCGGCAACGGCCCGGTGCGCGCCACGATGCCGACGCCGTCGCTGCCCGGTTCGATCTCCTGCATGTTCTCGTCAAACAGCTTCGTCTCGCGCCCCGGCAAGGCCGAGAATTTGCCCCCGCCCGTCGATCCCGCAGCCGTCGTGATGACCACAGCCGTGCCCGAACTCTCGCTCGACCCCAGCGCGTCGATAATCACGAGATGCGGCGCATGGCCGAGAATGCGCTGTTTGAGCGTATCGGAGAATACCGCGCCCGAACTGGTGATGGAGCGCAGACTGGCGAGCGCTTCGCCTCCATCCCCGCGGCCATTCTTTCTGGCATCCAGCCGGTCGGCCAGCGGCAAGGCAAAGGCATCGCCGACAATGAATATACCGCGCGCGCCCAGACGCTTCACCTCGTCGAGAGCGATATCCGCATCGAACTTGTCATGCGGGAGCAGCGCGAGCGTGCCGCCTTTCAACAGGTGAATGACGCCGGTGAACTGTCCGGCCCCATGCATCAGCGGGCTGAGCAGCAGCAAAGGCGATGTGCTGGCCGGGTGATCAGGGCCGATCCTGGTCGCCTCTTCAACCTGCGCCTCAAGCGAAGTCGCAACGAACGGCGGTTCCCCAAACCCGCGTTGCCACACCGAAATGCTGAACGCCTGCCACGCCTCCACCATCGGCCACATCACCGCTTTGGGCATGCCGGTGGTTCCGCCGGTCGCGGTGAAGAACAGCGCTTGCGGGTCGGTATGGATCGCGAAATCGGCGGGGAGCGCGGTCGCCTGCATCGCGGTCCATTCGGCTGATCCCACATCCACCGTCAGCGCGTCCGCTGGCATGGCCGCCACGCCGCTTTGCGCAAAGTCGCTTTCGGTAAACAGCGCTTTCAATCCGAAGCGGGCAAAGATGTCCTCCAGCTCGCGCGCCTTGTAATGGTAATTCACATTGACCGGCGTGATGCCCGCTTTCACGCACCCGAAATAGGCGAGCATATAGTCCGGAGTGTTGCGCAGCATCTGTCCGGCGACATCGCCCGGTTTCAACCCTGCATTGTGGAGCGCCTGCGCGATCGCATCGGTGCGCTGGTCAAATTCGCCCCAGGTGACGATGCGCGTGCCGTGAACCAGAGCGGGGCGATCGGGCTCGATACTGGCGGCGAGCGCCTTGAGAGCCACACCGAAATTTTCACCCAGCCACATTCCATCGCTCCTTTTCGAAGGCCCTTTTCGACGAAAGGACGCCCCTGTGCCTGACCCTCGCATCACAATCAGCGAACCGCAATCATACAAGGATGTCCACTAGGCGACCTAGACACGCAAAGCCCTCAATTCCCCTACGTAAAGTGTGAGGCGTTTTTGCAAAGATAGGGTACCATCCGACTCGGATAGAGGATTGGAGAGGAGAAAGCCCATAATGGCTGCCAATGTCGTTGAACTTCGCACCCCGCGCGGGACTGAATCTGTCAGGATGCTGCTGGATCAGGTGACGATCACCTGCCCTGAAGACATCCACGACGCCGCCGTCAATCTCGCCAAAATCGCACAGGAACGCGGCATGCAGATCGCGGTGTGTGACGACATCTCGTCAAAAGAGCCGATGGTGGATGCGGACGGGACGATCCTGAACGCGGATATCTTTCGCTGGCTGGATGATGGATCGCGCTGGTGGGAGGATCACCGCCTCGCCTTGCACTCCCCGCTGCCGCGCGCCTGCCGCTATGAAAGCGAGCCCTTCTGGGTGAACAGCCAGGGTTTCAACACGCAATGGCGCAATTCCTATCTCGAAGAAATCGACCTCGCCGATTTCGAAAAGCGGTCCCTGTGCAAAGCCGCGATTGTCATTCCGGTGCACCTGCCATTCGGACAGATTTCCGCCAGCAGCTTCATCAGCATGGATCGCGACAAGGAGGATCTGAGCGCTGAATTTGCCGAGCACAGCCTGTTGTTTGCCCAGATCACGCGGCGATTTGTGGCGGGCTATGTTCAGGCAATCCGGACAAAACGGCGCATTCCGTCCAATTGCGTGCTGTCAAAGCGCGAAGTGGAATGCCTGCGCTGGGCCGCGATTGGCAAAACAGACCGTGAAATCAGCATGATACTGGAGCGCAGCCACGCCACGATCCGCTATCACATCCACCGCGCAGGGGAAAAGCTGGACAGCGTAAACCGCGCGCAGACCATCTTCAAGGCGGGACAACTGGGGTATTTGGGCGCGTCTGACTAGTTTCGAGCCTGCATTTAGCTCAGCTTCCTGAGAGGCTCGCTTCCGTCCCAGCCGATCCCCGCCTGCTTGATCATATCGAACAGCGCGGGGCTTTCGGGGCTGGGCTGCAAAATCTCGACCAAACTGCCTGGTCCACGACCCGGATCGGCATAGATTACGCGACTTTCTCCCAACGATCCCTCAATCAGGATCTGCGCCCCATGCTCCTCACACGCCCCGTAGGCATCGGCGAGATCATCCACCAACAGGCAGACATGATGCAAGCCGCCATTCAGCCCGTCCGCATATTCTCCTGAATAGATGGAGGGATGATTGTCACACGGGCGGATGAGCTCGATCTGCACATCGCCCCAATAGGCCAGCGCCAGATCAAAATGCGCATCGGTGGGTACGCCCTTGTACTTCATCCCTTCCAGATGGATGCGCTCCATTAGGAAAAACGGGCCGACACCCATCACATGCGTCCAGTGCGAAACCGCCGCGTCAAAGTCGTGCGGCACAAAGGCGAGCTGCATGACGTCCCCCAATGCTGCGATGCCGGTGTTGCGTGTCATTTTGCCAACTCTTTCACTGCCTGCCCCTCTTCAATCCGATAGGCCTAATTTTCGGCAGGTTGTGTGATATTCTACCCGGTGAACACTGCGCAAAATGCGAGGGACCGGCGTGGACCGTCAGCCCGGCCGCAGGTTTGCGCTGGGATACGAAGCAAGAGGCCCGAAATGAACGAGATCAAGCCATGAACGAGATCAAAGACGTATCGCGAGAGGATCGGTGCCCGGGCATGACCTACACCGATATGCTGAACGGCGACACGCGCACTCCGCCCGATTACCTGTTCGAGGAATCGACGCGCGAAATGTCGAGCGATCCGATCCCGGTGGCGGCCTATATCAGTGAGGAATACGCCGAAGCCGAACGCGAAAAGATGTGGCCCAATGTCTGGCAATTCGCCGCCCGCGAAGATGAAATGCCCGAGGCCGGCGACACTGTCGTCTATGACATTAACGAAAAAAGCTTCTTACTCGTTCGCCAAAAGGACGGCAGCGTCAAAGCGTTCTACAATGCCTGCCTGCATCGCGGTCGCAAACTGCGCACCGAATGCGGCCCGGCGATTCAGCTGCGCTGCCCATTCCACGGCTTCACATGGCGTAATGACGGATCGCTGAAGGAAATACCCAGCGCCTGGGACTTCAAGCATCTCCAAGACAAGCCGCTCGACCTGCCCGAAGTACGCGTGGAGTTATGGCAGGGCTTTGTCATGATCACGGAGAACCATGACCTGCCCGATTTCAAAACCTGGCTTGGCCCGGCGGCTGACCATTATGAGCGGTATGACTTCGAAAATCGCTTCACCGGAATGTGGATTCAGAAGAAGTTCAAAGCCAACTGGAAAGCCACCGCAGAAGCCTTCATGGAGGCTTGGCACTCCATCACCACGCACCCGCAATTGCTGCCGTTCCTCGGTGATGCGAACACGCGCTATGATCTGATCGGCGATCACTTCAACCGCGCGATTACACCATCGGGCGTGCTCAGCCCGCATGTGAAGGGTAAGGATTCGAGCTATGTTCTGGAGAAGATGAACGAGTTTTCCGGCGGGGACGATGCTGACACCAACCGGCGCTTTAACGCGGGCGAGGGTGACGGCGATAGCGAGTTTGATCCCGCTGATCCGCTGGGCGCGCGCAAGGTGCTGGCCGAGGCGGGGCGTCAGGGCTTTGCCGAGCAATATGGCTATGATTATTCAGACGCGTCGGACAGCGAGATCCTCGACAATTTCACCTACAATATCTTCCCCAATTTCGCCCCGTGGATCGGGTTTCTGCCGACGCTGGTCTATCGCTGGCTGCCGGGCGAAACCTGCCATGAAAGCATCATGGAAATCCGCCTGCTCTTCCCCACGCCCAAGGGTGAGGAACGCCCGCGCTCGGTCGAGATGACGTACATTCCTGACGATGAACCCTTCGCATGGGCGGCTGACAAGATGGGTCCGGCGCTGGCCAATGTGTTTGATCAGGACATGTCCAACCTGCCCTATGTGCAGGAAGGGATGCGGACGCTGAAAAGCGGGCAGATGGAGCTGGGCAATTATCAGGACAGCCGCGTCCGTCACTTTTACGAGACGATGCAGAAGTACTTGAACGGTGAGCTGCCGGCCTCCAAAGCCCCCTGAATGAGCACCACTGCAGATTTAACAGGGCGCAGCGCGCTGATAACGGGCGCGTCTTCGGGGCTTGGCACGCGGTTCGGGCGCTTGCTGGCGAAGAGCGGAGCGCGCGTGGCACTGGGTGCGCGGCGGCTTGACCGGCTTGAGGCGATTGCGGCCGAAATTGGCGACGGTGCGGTGGCTGTTCAGATGGATGTTATGCGCGAGGCGGACATAATCGCAGGCTTTGACGCAGCCGAAGCGGCCTTTGGCGGCCCCATCGACACCGTGATCGCCAATGCCGGGATCGACGGACAGGGCTTTGCTACCGACATGCCCGAGGAAGAGATTGAGCGCACCTTGGCGGTCAATCTGAAGGGCGCGATCCTGACCGCGCGCGAAGGCGCAAAGCGGATGATGGCGGGCGGCGTCACAAACGGGCGGATCGTGATGATCGCCTCAATCACCGGATTTGAGGCATCACCCGGCCTCGTCGCCTATTCGGCCAGCAAGGCGGGCGTCATTCAGGCGACCCGCTCAATGGCCCGCGAATGGGCGCGGCGCGGTATCTGCATCAACGCAATTTCGCCCGGCTATATCCGCACGGATATCAACGCCGACTGGTTCGAGACCGAGGCGGGCAAAGCGCACATCGCCCGCTTCCCGCGCAAACGCCTGATGGGTGAAGAAGGGCTGGACGGCCCCGTCCTGTTCCTGCGTTCGGACGCGGCGGAATTTGTCACCGGCGCGAATTTCGTGCTGGACGACGGTCAGACGCTTTAGTTTTGCGGCTTGGCGGTCACGCCTTGGCGGCCACCATGCGACCAAGCCGCGCCGAAGTTGACACAATTGACACAGTGTCAAGCGACCGAATTGCGACTATCCATCTGATTTGAATGGACAGTTTCTACTAATACGAAGTTGACACTCTTCCAACGCAAAGTGCCATGCAGGATACGGTTTTCAAAGAACCGCACGCAGTATGACGCGTCGCTGACAAGTAGGAAAACGGTTTCGGGAGGGGGCAAGACAGTACGCGATGTCTGCTTTCGACCGCAGTCGAGACATCTGGGGCCGCCTTGGCTGATGGCCAAAACAGCTTTGAAACCTGTCGTTCTGGGCTGAAGAACCTGCAAGAGGGATCGAAACCCTTGCATTGCAAGGAGTGGTTGATCTAATAACCTTGCATGACAAGACAATCGAGCGATTCGTATGAACAAGTTGCGCGCTGGGAAGTCCAGTTGCGCAAGGGCATACTCGAATTCGTAATCTTGCTCAGCCTCAGCCGACGAGAACACTACGGTTTCGAACTTGTGACCGGCCTGACAGAACGCGCCGCGATCGATGTGCCCGAAGGCACTGTTTATCCCTTACTGCTGCGCCTGTCGAAGGATGGCTTGATTCAGTCCGAGCTGCGCGACGGAGATGGGGGTGCGCCGCGCAAATACTACACGCTTACCGCTAAGGGCAGCGCCTTGCTCGCCGCCATGATCCCGAGTTGGCAGAAGCTGGCCGCCTCTGTTGACGGCTTGCTGGAAGGACACCTCCGATGACCCATCATTTCGATGATCCTGCCACGTGCCAAATGTGGGATTCCTACTTTGCCGAGCTGGACCAGCTCATTGAGCCATTGGGCCAGGATGGTCGCGAGCTTCGCGATGATCTGGAACTGCATCTGCTCGAAGGCCTTGGTCTTACCGCGGGCCGCGCCAGCACCCCGGCCCAGCTCCGCGACGCATTAGCGAAGCTGGGCCGACCGATAGAGATACTGCGCCCTGTCTTGGCGGACAGTTACCTGTCGCAAGGCGCGCAAAACTTTAATCCGGTCACGATCAGCAAGGGATTGTTCCACACCTTGCTCGCGGGCGGCAGCCGGGTTCTGGCCGGCTTTGCCTTTGCCATCGGCTACCTGTTCATCGCGATCTTTGTCGCGATCGCTCTCGCCAAGCCGTTCTGGGATGAGCACGTGGGTGTCTTTCGCTACCCCGATGGAACAATGGCGGCAGGCTTTGTTGCACGCAGTGCAGCCGGAGAAGAACTCCTCGGTTGGTGGTTCATACCGGTCGCGCTGACACTCGCAGCCCTCATTTACGTTCTTCTGACCAAGGGCCTGAGAAGACTGCTTTGAGCCAACCCGGTCATTTAACCTAAAACCTTGCTATACAAGGATATGCCAATGCCTGAAAGTGAGACTGATCGCTCCGCGTCATTCCCGTGGACCTTTGTCGGTTTGACCTATGCGATAAGCTGGACAATCTGGATCGCGGGCTGGTTCGCTCTGGGCAAACCCGGGCAGCTCACCCAAGGAGGAGCAATTTTCGTCGTCCTTCTGGCCGGTTCGTTCGGCCCGGGCCTTGCCGCAGCCATCCTGACCTTGCGCGGCGGCCGCGACGAATTCGTGAGATGGGCGCGTGCCTTCGTGAAACTTCGCTGCGGGTGGCGCGCCTATGCAGCAGCTTTGCTGCCGTTCCCCCTTGCGGTTTTGCTGCTCACGGTTCTGTTGGGGTATGAGCCCCTTACTGACGCAGCTGGGGGACAACCAGCATGGGCGTTCTACGCGACGATCTTCCCGGTCTCGATCCTCAACGGGATCGTTACAGCGGTCATGGGCGCGGGGCCAATCGGAGAGGAAGGCGGTTGGCGCGGATACTTGCTGCCCCGTCTGCTTGAAAGCGGCGGCGAAGTGCGAACTTCACTGATAATCGGGGTGATCTGGGCCCTCTGGCATCTGCCACCCATGGCAATGTTTTCCGACTGGCGGGACGAGATCCCCTTCTGGAACTATCTTCCCCTATATCTGGTCAGCGTGATCGCCCTCTCGTTCCTCTTTACGCGTGTATGGTTGATCGGTCGGGGCAGTTTGGTGCCAATCATCTGGCTGCACGGCATCGTCAATGCAATCGGCCCGATGGCATTCAACACCCGCCTGTGGGCAGGTCCCTGGTCGCAGGAGGCCACCGTGCTCTTCTTCGCAGCTGCGAGCCTGCTTGCAACTGCGTCATTGGTAAAGCGATCTTCCACAAAAGGATGACGTCGTTGCAGGGCAGTGACAAAGGTCACAAAGCCGCTATTCCCCTACCCACCCCAACTCCGAACCCGGCAGCGCACCCCTCAAGCCGTCTCCGCTTCCTCAAGGACTTCCAAAGCTCGCTCGCGGCTGCCTCACACTTTCCCCGCCACTTTCGCTGCGTCGAAATAATGGATGCGCAATTCCTTGAGCAGCCCGCCTTGGAAGCTTCCGCATTCATTGACAGTCTGGCGGAAGGCCTCGTCTGTGCGTTTGGAGGGCATCGTCAGGGTCAGCACGGCGACCTACTCTATCGTTCCGACCAGATCGCCGACCTTGTATTTGACGCCCTCTTCGCCGGTGGGGCGGATCACGCCGCCTGCCTGCGCTTCGATCTCGACCGTCGTCTTGTCGGTTTCGGCGGTGTAGATGATGTCACCCTTGGCCACTTCCTCACCATCGCCGAACATCCATTCGGAAAGGGTAACCTCGGTGGCGCTCATACCCAGTTTGGGGATGCGGATTTCTTCGGCCATACTCAGTGTTTCCCTACCGATGCTTTGATCTGGTCAACGATCTCTCCCTTATTGGGGATCCACGCCTGCTCCAGATGAGTCGCAAACGGCACGGGCGCGAATGTTCCGCCGATGCGGCGCACGGGGCCTTTGAGCTTGTCCCAGCATTTTTCCTGAATGTTCGCCGCGATCTCTGCGCCGACACCGAACGGGCGCACCGCTTCGTGCAGGGTGAGCGCACGACCGGTCTTGTTCACCGATGCCAGTACGGTTTCTTCGTCATACGGAGCGATGGTGCGCAGGTCGATCACCTCGACGCTGACGCCTTCCTTCTCCAGATCGCCGGCAACTTGCAGCGCATCAAGCACGGTCCGGCCATAGGTGATGAGGCTGATGTCGGAGCCCTCTTTGGCCAACGCCGCCTTACCCAACGGCACACGGTAACCGGGGCCGGGATCCTCGGATTTGAGGCCGTAACACAGGATATTCTCGATGAAGATGACCGGGTCGTTGGCGTCGATGGCAGAGCGCATCAGCCCACGCGCGTCCGCCGCATTCGAAGGCGTGACCACGTGCATCCCCGCGACATGGGCGAACCACGCTTCCAGCATGTCAGAGTGCTGGCCGCCAAAGCCGACACCAACACCGGTGGTGGTGCGAATGACTATAGGGCACGGCGTCTGACCGCCTGACATAAACCGCAGCTTTGCGGCATGGTTGACGATCTGGTCCATGCACACGCCGACAAAGTTCATCAGCATGATCTCTGCAATCGGACGCTGTCCGGCGAGCGCTGCGCCCACGGCGGCTCCGATGATCGCGGTTTCGGAAATCGGCGTCGCGCGGATGCGGTGCTCGCCATATTTCTCGCTCAGGCCGCTGGTGACCTTGAACACGCCGCCGCCTTGTTTGGCCGAGACATCTTCGCCGAGGCAAAAGACGCCGTCGTCATCGGCCATGGCTTCGTCGATGGCCTTGTTGAGGGCCTCGGTCATGGTGATTTCGGCCATGTCAGTTCACCTCCTCAAGCACATCTTTGTAG
>JBARXS010000112.1:0-37007 GCA_049647465.1 Erythrobacter sp. | reverse complement strand
TCGCGGAGATTGGCAATCGGGCGATAAGCCATTAGGCCTCCAGCAATATGAGCAATTCAACACAAATCGCCTTCATCGGCCTTGGCGTGATGGGCGGCCCGATGACCGGCCATCTGGCGCGCGCAGGGTACAACGTAACAGCCTATAACCGTTCACCCGAGCGTGCCGCGAAGTGGCGCGAGACATGGTCCGCTGAAGAGTTGGACGTGGCCTTTGCCGATACGCCCGCGCAGGCGGCGAAGGGCTCTGATATCGTCTTCACATGTGTGGGCAATGACGAAGACCTCCTCTCGGTTACCGAGAATGCGAACGGTGTCCTTTCAAGCATGAGCGAAGGTGCCCTTCTGGTGGACCACACGACAACATCCGCCGACCTTGCCCGCAGCCTTGCACAGCACTGCAATGACAAAGGCGTCGGCTTTATCGACGCTCCGGTCAGCGGCGGACAGGCTGGCGCGGAGAACGGCCAGCTGGCGATCATGTGCGGCGGCGCAGCCGAGGTGATGGCGCGCGCCGAGCCCGTCATGCAAACCTATGCCAAGGCGGTCGTCCATGTCGGCGATGTCGGTGCAGGGCAAACCGCGAAAATGGCCAACCAGATGTGCATCGCCGGGATACTTGGCGGCCTGTCCGAGGCCATCCGGCTGGCGCAAGGCGCGGGACTTGATCTGGACAAGACCTATGAGGCGATTTCCGGCGGGGCGGCGCAAAGCTGGCAAATGGACAATCGCTGGGCAACGATGACCGCTGACACATTCGATTTCGGTTTTGCGATCGACTGGATGCGCAAGGATCTGGGCTATGCTCTGGACGAGGCGAAGCGACTAGGCCTGTCCTCGCCGATTTCGGCTCTGGTTGACCAGTTTTATGCCGATGTGCAGGCGCAAGGGGGCGGCAGGCATGACACCAGCGCTCTCATCACCCGCCTCCCCAAATCCGCTTCCTGATCCACCTTTTCAATTGGGCTGTCTTTCATGAAACCGCTTTTTTCCGTCCTGGCTCTCGCCCTTCTCGCGACCGCCGCGCCCGCTCTTGCTGACACTCTGGTCGATAATGTCGATGGTCTGACCATTGACGAAAACGGCGAGGTGAAGCGTTTCACCGGGCTGGTTTTTGACGATGATGGCCGCGTGACCCAGGTGCTCGAACGCGGGGATGAGCGCCCGCGCACCGATTACGGCATTGACGGCGAAGGGCGCGTGATGCTCCCCGGACTGATTGATGCGCATGTGCATGTGATGGATATCGGCTTTGGCGAGCTGACGCTGGACCTGTCGGCCACGACCAGTCTTGAAGACGCGCTGAGCAAGATCGAGCAATTTGCGAAAGACAATCCGGGCCGCCCGTGGATTCTGGGCCGCGGCTGGAATCAGGAAAAATGGGGCCTTGGTCGATTTCCGACCGCAGCGGAGTTGGATACAGTCGTGCCTGATCGTCCTGTCTGGCTGGAACGGGCCGACAACCATGCAAACTGGGCAAACAGCATGGCGATGGAGAAAGCCGGGATCACCGCCCAGACGCAAGACCCGGCGGGCGGCAATATCATCCGCGATGCCAGCGGCGCGCCAGCGGGCGTATTCGTGGACAACGCAAAGTCACTCGTCGCCAAAATGGTCCCGCAACCGCGCCCGCAAGACCGGGATGCCGCCTTTGCTGCGGCGCAGGATCGGCTTTTGTCTTATGGTGTGACCGCCGTGGCCGACATGGGCACCCCGATAGAGGACTGGCAGACCTTCCGCCGTGCGGGCGATCTCGGAACGCTGAAATTGCGCATCATCTCCTATGCCAGCAGCGTTGAGGCGATGGAGCTGATCGGTGGCCCCGGCCCCTCTCCATGGCTTTACGAGGACAGATTGCGCCTAGCCGGGATCAAGCTGTATCTCGACGGCGCGCTCGGCTCACGCGGGGCAACCTTGCTTGAGCCATACGAGGATATGCCCAGCACGCGCGGCCTGCCTTTGATGACCCCGGCGCAATTGCGCAACCTGATGAGCCGCGCCGCGCTCGACAATTTCCAGACTGCCGTCCACGCGATCGGCGATGCCGCCAATCAGGACGTGCTGCTGGCAATCGAGGAATTGAGCGAGACCTACACAGGCGACCGGCGCTGGCGCATTGAGCACGCGCAGATTGTCGAGCCGGGCGATCTGGAGCGGTTCGGAAAGCATGGCGTGATCGCTTCGATGCAACCGCTGCACCAGACAAGTGACCGCGAAATGGCGGAAGCACGGCTGGGCGAGGATCGGTTGGGAGGTGCCTATGCATGGCGCAGCGTGCTGAATGCCGGGGGACGGCTTGCGTTTGGCTCCGATGCCCCGGTTGAGCCTGCCGATGTGTTCGCCGGTTTCGCAGTCGCGATCAGCCGGACCGACGAAAACGGTCAACCGTTCGGCGGGTGGCGCGCACAAGAGACAATCAGCCGGGAAGCAGCCCTGAAAGCCTTCACCGCCGATGCCGCCTATGCCGGTTTTGCCGATGGCCGCTTTGGCAGGCTTGTCCCGGGAGAAAGAGCCGACTTCCTGCTGGTTGATCGCGATCCGATGCTGGCATCGCCCTCCGACATCCGGAACACGCAGATATTCGGCGTTTGGATTGGCGGCACGAAAGTCCGATAGGGCCATGCTTGGGCCGCGTACGAGGCCGGAGAGGACGGTTGGAACCTTACCGGAATCCTCCGCTAATCTACGTGGTGACACCTAGCACCTTGAAATGAGGGGTAGTTTCATCAATTAGTCATCTAAGCTCGGCAACCGGGATTTGTACGCGACAAAGCAATCGACGCGGCAACGCCGTCAAGACTGCGGACGACCGGAGCAGCCGATTCTGAATTGGCTAGTTTGGTTAATCTAAGGTCAATCTCTTTGACCACTTGGTAGGCGATGCAATTTTGCCACAAGTTACTTAGTTGTTGAATACAAACTGTTCTTTTGATGGCCCAGCGACGGTTTGTTACATGAAATGGGTTGTCATAATGGAATCACTCCCTTAGGAAGGGGAGGAATTTGATAAGACTAAAGAGCTCACAGGAGACATCACAATGACGTTCCGTAAAATCGTCCTCGCGACCGCAGCCCTCTCGCTTGCGACTGCACCGGCAATCGCTCAAGCCAATTTCGAGCGCGCCAGCGCCCCGATCGAAGGCGAAAGCGAACTTCAGGGTTCGGGTATCATCCTCGCAGTCCTCGCAGCAGCTGCCGTGATCGGCGGCATCATCATCGCTGCTGATGGCGACGACGATGATTCGGTCAGCGGCTAAGCCCTGCACCATATAACGAATTCAAAGGGCCTCCTCGTGAGGCCCTTTTTTTGTCTGCGATCCGGGGGCGGGATGGCTCTTTTGGAGAAACGGTTGGCGTACCGGTTGCCTGATCAAGGCTGGCGAGAGGAGATGCGCGGAAGCCCGCGTTGCTGCTAGTGGACTGAATTCGGCCGATCATGGGGGCATTCGGTTGCATCGGGTCGCATCGGGTTGGCCCGAGACCTGATCGCGACCGGGACTTCGAGAGCCCTGTAGACCCCAACGCCGAACCCAACGTCGGAACCAAAGCTCAGTCTTGCGAAGCTGCCTCAGCGCCTTCGGCTTGCTCTACGCCGTCCTTATCATCGCTCGATTTGCTGTCCTGAAAACGCATCAGCAGCAATGATCCCTCGAACAACAAGAGCAGCGGGATCGCCAGGATTACCTGGCTGCCCGGATCGGGCGGCGTCACAATCGCGGCCAGCGCGACGACACCCACGATCACATAGCGACGGGCACCCGCCAATTGCTCGCGCGTGACTATTCCCGCGCGGTGCAACAACATCAGCAGTACTGGCAGCAGGAACGTGACGCCAAATGCGAGGATGAACTGCATCACGAGGCTCAGATAATCGCCCGCTGCTGGCAGCGCCTTGATATCCAGTCCGCCGGTCTGCCCGCCATATCCCAGGAAGAACAGAAACGCCGTGGGCATCACCACGTAATAGGCAAGCGCCGCGCCACCGATGAACAACACCGGAGTGGCCAGAAGAAACGGCAGAAACGCTTTCTTTTCATTGGCATAGAGGCCCGGCGCAATGAAGGCCCATAGCTGGTTTGCGATCACGGGAAAGCTGATCATGAAGCCCGCAAACAGTGCGACTTTCAATTCCACAAAGAACACTTCCGGAAGCTTGGTGAAGATCAACTGGCCCTCCCCTTCCGGAAAGGCATCGCGCAACGGCTGCACCAGAAAGCCGAAGATGTCATCGACGAAATACAGGCATACCGCAAAAGCGATGATCAAGGCGATAATCGAGCGCATGAGCCGCGTGCGCAGCTCCACCAGATGATCCATCAGCGGCGCGCGCGATTCGTCTATATCCTTGATCGAGAAAGCCATCGGGTCCGCTTACGCCTTCTCGCCAGTATCGGGTTTTGGATCGACAGATGAGGATGCGGGCGCTGACGGGACGGCAGTTTCCGCTGAGGCCCCGGCAGCAGCGACTTCATCCGCATCCCCGACAGGCGGCGGGCCAGTCATGGTCGGCGCATCTCCACTCTCACCTTGCACCTGATCCGCAACGCCTGGATTCTTGCGCATGATCTCTTCGTTGCGCGCCTTCCACTCCTTTTCCATGTCTTCCAGCTCGGCCTCGCGGACCATCGTGTCCAAACCGGAGCGGAAATGGGCGGAGACCCGGCGCACCTTGCCGATCCAGCGGCCTGCCGTGCGCATGGCAAGCGGCATGTCTTTTGGCCCAATCACGATCACCGCGACCACGACAATGACAAACAGTTCAAGAGCGCCGATATCGAACATTCTTGCAGCGCCTCAACGCTTCTCCTGAATTGAGGCCCCAGCTGAAGTGACCGTGCCTATTGTGACTGGGGCGTACGCGAAGGGCGGGATCAAGACCCGGCAGCGTCGCCGGTTTTCGCGTTGTTCGCTTCAACTGTGCCAGCGTCGGCGACGCCCGCATCCTTGGCGGGAGCTTCGATCTGGGCTTTGGAGGCGGGCGTTTCTTCCGCGTCCACATCCTCGTTCATGCCCTTTTTGAAGCTTGAAATGCCCTTGCCAAAGTCACCCATCATTTCTGAAATGCGGCCACGTCCAAACAGGACGAGCACGACGACTGCGATAATTGCGATTTGCCAGACGCTGAGACCCATGGGACAAATTCCTTAGTTGCGTTTGCACTAATATAGGGGCTGTTGGCCGCGTGCGCCAGTCGCGTCTATTGAAGATCGGTATCGGGCTCGCAATTCAACTCGTCTTCCACGTCTTCTGTCTGGTCGTCTGCACCGTGCCCGGCGGCATCCATCGCCTCTTCAAAGGCATCATCCACCGGGTCCAGCAGGCCCGCCGCGCGCAATTCGTCCATGCCGGGCAAATCGCGGCGGGAGGCGAGGCCGAAATGATCGAGGAATTCCGGGGTCGTCGCATAGATCACCGGGCGACCAGGCACTTCGCGGCGGCCCGCAAGCCTGATCCAGCCTGCCTCCAGCAACACATCAAGCGTGCCCTTGGCGGTCTGTACGCCGCGGATTGATTCGATTTCCGCGCGGCTGACAGGCTCGTGATAGGCGATGATCGCCAGCACTTCGGTGGCCGCGCGGCTGAGGCGGCGGACCTGCTCGCGTTCGCGCCGCAGCAAATGCGCAAGGTCAGGCGCGGTTTCGAAATGCCAGCGCTTGCCCCGCTCGACCAGTTGCACGCCGCGATCCGAATAATGCTCAACCAAAGCGCGCAGCCCGTCGCGCACAGCGGCATTTTCAAGATCACCCAGATGGGCCGCGAGCGTCTCGACGCTCATGGGTTCGTCAGCAGCGAACAAGGTCGCCTCCAGCGCGCGCTCGATCTCATCCGGAGAGCGATCAGGTGCCATGTCCTGAGCGGCGGCGGCAGGAAGCGTTTCGTCGCTCACACTCTTGCGCCCTCTTTCAACCGCCGGATACGCAGCGGGGCGAAGGGGCCATCCTGCGCGATTTCCGCACGGCCAAGCCGGGCCAACTCCAGCGCGGCGACGAAGCTGGAAGCGAGCGCGGATTTGCGCAGTTCAGGATTGGCGTGAGCGGGCAGAAAGTCCCGGATATCCATCCATTCCAGCGTCACGCCCAGCATTGCTGATACGCGGTCCAACGCACTGTCGAGCGTCATCACAGGCCGGTCCGCAACGTGATATATGCGCGGCGCGGTGCGCGCCTTCACCTGCCCATAGGCCTGGATCAGGGAATAGGCGTCCGACTTCCATAGCGTCTTTCGATCAATCCGCAGGCCCTCAGGCGCGCCCCGCACGAAAATATCGCGTCCGATCCGGTCCCGCGCCATCAGCCGCGCCGCAGCCTCCCGCATCGCGCCCAGCCGTTGGAGCCGCAGTTGCAGCCGCAGAGCCAGTTCTTCGGGGCTGGGATCTTCCTGCTCATCCTTGGGCAGCAACAGCGCCGATTTGAGATAGGCGAGCCATGCGGCCATCACGAGGTAATCAGCCGCCAGTTCCAGCCTCAGGTCAACCGCGCGCTCAATATAGGTCAGGTATTGATCAACCAGAGCGAGGATCGAAATCTGGCGCAAATCAACCTTTTGCCGCCGGGCAAGGTCCAGCAGCAGATCGAGCGGCCCTTCCCACCCGTCCAGCTCCAGATAAAGCGCCTCGTCGCCAGTTTTGGCACCCTGTTTGGCTACTTCGCTCTGGGGCCAGATATCGCCCATCTGTGCGCTGGGTTCACCCTTGCCGGCCGCGCTGCCGGTGAGCATGAAGCCCGCTTGCGTTTCCGGCTGCTCCGCCTCAACGACAACATCCGGTTTGACATCATCGGCGCTCATGCGGCCTCTCCGGCAAGAGCGAGCAACGCGTCGCGCTTGGCCAGCAATTCGCCTTGCAGCGCGGGAATGTCGCCCGTGATCCGCGTGCCCTCAAGCGCTCGATCCAGCCGCGCCGCGCTGGCCTGCGAAATGGACGGCAGCGCATCGCAAATGCCCTGCATATCATCCATCTTCGCCCAGCAATTCAGGATGATGTCACAGCCCGCCGCATGCGCACGTGCAGCGCGCTGCGGGACCGTATCTTCCAGCGCCTCCATATCAATGTCATCGGTCAGCAGCAGTCCGTCAAAGCCGATTTCACCACGAATGATATCGCGGATCACGGTGGGGGAGAGCGTTGCGGGGTTTTCGGCATCCCACGCCGGGAAGATCAGGTGCCCCGTCATCCCGATCAATGCGGAGTTCAGAGCCCGGAACGGGGCAAGGTCATGCTCCAGTTCCTCGGCGGTTTCATGGACGGTGGGCACTTCCTTGTGGCTGTCCACCATGGAACGACCATGGCCCGGCATATGCTTGATACAGCCCGTCACCCCGCCGCGCGCCAGGCCATCCAGCAAAGCGCGGCCAATCGCGGCAATCTGCATCGGCTCCGCGCCCAGAGCGCGGTCCCCAATCACATCATGCGCGCCGGGCTGGCGCAGGTCGAGTGGCGGGTGAAACGTCACCGTGATACCCATCGCCGCCAGCTCCAGCGCCATTGCGTGCGCATTGGCGCGCGCGGCTTCGATCGCGCTGGCCGGGGCGATGGTGTAGAGCCGGTCAAACGCTTCACCGGCGGGATAGGGCGACCAGTGCGGTGGGCGTAGTCGGGCGACACGGCCACCCTCCTGATCGATTGAGACCAGCAGGCGATCGCGCCCGTGAAGGCTCCGCAAATCATCGGTCAGCGCGCGCAGTTGGTCGGGGGTTTCGCAATTGCGGCCAAACAGGATGTAGCCCGCAGGATCAGCCTCGCGGAAGAAAGCGCGTTCGTCAGCCGTCAGTTGCAGGCCGGAACAGCCAAAGATTGCGGGTGTCATGGCCAAAGCGTTGCAGCAGCGCAGGCTTCAGGCAAGCTTGGTAACCATTAAGACGCCCAGAAACTGGGGGGAAATAGGAGGAAAAAGCAAAAAAGGGGGCGCGAAATCCCCTCACTCACGCCCCATTCCTGATTTGGTCAGGGTTTGACCTGACAATCGAGCCCTTCTTTCTTGAGAGCACGGCACAGGCTGTCTGCGGCTGAGCGATTGCTGGTGACCGCCTGCAGGCGATAGACTGTGCCGATATCGATCTGCCCCTCGACAACGCGGTGCTTCACGCCGTTGAGAGCGGCGCTCTTGCCCTGAAGTTCACGCCAGCCTTGCTCCGCGCGCGATTTCGAGCTGTAGGCCGCCAGTTGAACACCAACCCCGCCTGTTGCACTTGCTGTTCCAGCTCCGGCCTTGGCCGAGCCGCTGCTCGATGATCCGGCAGTCAGTTTGGTATTTGGACCTGTACCCTTGGCCGCGGCTGATCCAGAATCTGATCCACCGCCGACAGAAGGCGTGCTGTCGCCGATCGGAGGCATGGGAATGTTGAGATCCTGATCGCCCGCACCTGCGCCGGTGGAATTCGCCATGCGCGCTTCGGGGGCCTGCCCCTCACCCACGCCGGGCGCAACATCGCCAGTGCCGGGAAATTCCTTGCCACCGGCCTCGTCAGGGCGGACCTTATAGGGTCCATCGGGCGCTTCGATGGTGCTGCCATCGGCGACAACGCCGCCGCCGCTATCACGGTTGGAAACGAACCATACGAGCCCGACCACCACCAGCCCAACCGCCGCGAGCAGCGCGATGAAGCCGACCATTTGCGCGGTATCGATACCGGCGGCGCGGTCGTCGTCCTCGTCCGCTTCAAGCCATGGCAGACTGTCCTCTTGAGTGAGGCTCAATTCACCTTCTTCGGTTCCGATCTCGTCGTATTCAGCCTCGATCACCACTGATCCAGTCCCCTAGCTGCGCCCCAAAAAGCCAGCCAAGGGGCTGAACAAGACGCTTACATCGATTCTACCGCTTCAACGCCTAACACGCGAAGCCCATTACGAATGACTTGCCCGATCGCGTCGGCAAGGAAAAGCCTTGCCCCTGATAAACCCTTGTCCTGTTCCACGATGAAGCGCTTTTGAACGTCCTTGTTACCAGCGGTGTAGAGGCTGTGGAGGTCGGATGCGAGATCGTAGAGGTAGAATGCGATCCGGTGCGGCTCGCGCGCTTTGGCAGCGGCATCGACTTCACGGGGGAACTGGGCTGCGCGCTGGATCAGGGCGATTTCATCAGCGCCCAGCTGGCAAAGAGCCTCGGAACTCGGCGCAAAACCATTTTCTTCAGCGGCCTTGCGCAGGGTCCGCCGGATGCGCGCATGGGCATACTGGACGTAATAGACCGGATTGTCCTTTGACGCTTCGACCACCTTTGCGAAATCGAATTCCATCTGCGCCTCCGGCTTGCGGGTCAGCATGGTGAAGCGCACCACATCCTTGCCCACTTCCTCGACCATATCCGCAATGGTGATGAAATTGCCCGAGCGTTTGGACATCTTCACCGGCTCACCCGCGCGCATCAACTGGACCATCTGGACCAGCTTTACGTCGAAAGGCATCGCTTTACCCTGCCCTTCTGACAGAGCAGCGACCGCCGCCTTGATCCGCTTCACCGTGCCCGCATGGTCCGCGCCCCAGATATCAATCAGCGCGTCGGCCTTCGCCGCCTTTTCCATGTGATAGGCAAGGTCTGCGCCGAAATAGGTCCAGGCACCGTTTGATTTCTTGATCGGGCGATCCTGATCATCGCCGTACTTGGTCGAGCGGAACAGCGGCAGTTCCACCGGCTCCCAATCCTCTGGCGGGGCCTTGCCCTTGGGCGCTTCGAGCACGCCGTCATAGACAAGGTCATGCGCGCGCAGCCATGCCTCGGCCTGGTCCGGTTTGCCCGCTGCGTGCAGCGCGGCTTCGGAGGCGAAAACGTCGTGATGAATGCCAAGCTGGGCGAGATCGGATTTGATAAGGTCCATCATCTTTTCGACAGCTTCGGCGCGAAAATAGGGCAACCACTCGGTCTCGGGCTCGTCCTTGTGCTTATCACCCAGCTCCCGCGCGAGATACTCGCCAATCGGTTTGAGATAGTCGCCGGGATAGAACCCCTCGGGGATTTCGCCGATGTCTTCGCCCAATGCCTCGCGATACCGCAGGTGAGCCGAGCGCGCGAGCGTATCGACCTGACCGCCCGCATCGTTGATGTAATATTCGCGCGTCACGTCATGCCCGGCAAATTCGAGCAGGCTGGCCAGCGCATCGCCCACCACCGCGCCGCGGCAATGGCCCATATGCATCGGGCCGGTCGGGTTGGCGGAGACATATTCGACATTGACGCGCGTGCCCGCGCCCATGGTTGAACGGCCATAATCGTCGCCCTGCGCGGCAATCGCCTCAAGCTCTTTCAGCCATGCCGCAGGCTCAAGCCGCAGGTTGATAAAACCCGGCCCCGCTATCTGCGCACTGGTGATGGAAGGATGGGCCTCCAGCTTGGCCACGATCAGCTCTGCGAGGCTGCGCGGATTGGTCTTTGCCGGTTTGGCCAGAACCATCGCCGCATTGGTCGCCAGATCGCCATGCGCAGGATCGCGCGGCGGCTCAAGGGTGACATTCGCGAACGAAGTCCCCTCGGGCAAAGCGCCCTCTCTCACCAGATCGGCAAGCGCGGCTTCAATTACAGCGGTATATTGGGTGTAGAGTGTATCGGTCATAGTAAGCCTCTGGCGCATGGAGCGCGGTTTCGAGGTTGCTAAGAAGGAAGCAGGGTCGCGGGTCAAGCCCGGGAAGACGAGCTTCAGAAATGTAGCAAACGGTCGCGAAGCAACCGCAACGGCTCCGTAGCGAAGGAATGGCGGTGAGGATGCAGACGCGCAAGCACCTGCAAAAATCAACGCGTCGCGTTATACTTCAACTGGTCCTCGGTCAGTTGGAACCCGACGAGCATTTCGAACCGTGATCGCGCGATTGCTGCTTTCACATCGGTGTCGGCCAAGGGGTCCAGAGCCGCATCAACATCGCCCGCCCGCCTTTTGCGCGTGATCTTTTCACGTATGTCGTCAGGCAACGTGGCTGCTGCACGGTCCACAAAACTGCCTGCCTTGGCGCTCGCTTTGGCGCGGGTCGCTCCATCGGCAAAGTTCAGCGTCACCTGACCGACACGCTTTGTCACGACCGCCGTGCCACCGCGCAGCACCGTCACAAAATAGGGCAGCGTCACTGTGCGCGCGCCGCGCGTGTCATTGCGCAGAGCGACCACATCAAAGCTTGCCTCGGAATAGACCTTCTCGCCGTCCTCATTGCAGGTCGAACGCAGGTTTGTCATCGCGGCGGTGACATCCAGATTGGCAGACGTGGTCGCTCCATTGCCGCCAAACGTCGTCACGTCGCCAGTGTAATCAGGAATGCCGACCGACGGGCATGAAGAAAGGACCGCTGTGATCCCGACCCCCTGGTCAACCACCAGATCGCCTTCGCCAGCGCATCCGGTGAGCCCAGCGGCAAAAACAGCGGCAACCGCAATTCCAGGAAGCACTCGGGTGCGAAACATCATGCAAAAACCGTCCTCAAAAATCTCTAATTGCCCGGTCAGGGCGTCAGCTTCCCCTAGCGAGGGCCGGACGAAAGCGCTAGAGGGAGGAGCATGAACGCGCCCTTTCCAGACTCGACCGGCCTTTCCCCTGCACCCGATGGCGGCATGGATGGAGGGGCCACCGTGGCAGAACGCCCTCTTCTCAACATTCTGATCGCTGCCCCGCGCGGCTTTTGCGCAGGCGTCGACCGCGCAATTGAAATCGTTGAAAAAGCGCTCGAACGCTATGGCGCGCCGGTCTATGTCCGCCATGAAATCGTCCACAACAAATATGTGGTCGAGGGGTTGAAGGCCAAGGGCGCGATCTTCGTCAAGGAACTCGACGAGGTGCCCGGCGATGCGCCGGTTGTCTTCAGCGCGCATGGCGTGCCCAAATCAGTGCCCGCCGAGGCGCAGCGCCGCAACCTGATGTATGTGGATGCGACCTGCCCGCTGGTTTCCAAGGTCCACCGTCAGGCCGAACGCCTGCTGGAAAAGGACATGCACATCATCTTTATCGGCCATGAAGGCCATCCCGAAGTGATCGGCACAATGGGTCAGGTCGAACCGGGCCAGATGACGCTGGTCGAGAACATCGAGGACGTGGACAAGCTGCCCTTTGATAGCGATGCGCCGCTCGCCTATCTCACCCAGACCACTTTGAGCGTGGATGACACGCGCGAGGTGATCGATGCGCTGGAGTGGCGTTACCCCAACATCCACGGGCCAAAGGCCGAAGACATCTGTTATGCCACATCGAATCGGCAGGCGGCGGTGAAGGAACTCGCCAAGGACTGCGATCTGGTGCTGGTGGTGGGCGCGCCCAATTCCTCCAATTCGCTGAGACTGGTCGAGGTTGCCGAGCGTCTGGGCACGCCGGGAAAGCTGATCCAGCGCGCCTCGGAAATTGATCCGGCATGGCTCGACGGTGTCGAGACTGTGGGGCTGACGGCGGGGGCCTCCGCGCCGGAGGTTCTGGTGCGTGAAGTCGTCGATGCGCTCAGCGCCCTGCGTCCGGTGCGCGAAGAAACCATCATGCACACCGAAGAAAATATGACGTTCAAACTCCCGCGCCAGCTTACCGAATAAGCGCACCGGGCCACCCGATTTGGCGGTTTACACTCATCTTGGCGCCGAGGACCTGGCGGCCCTGATCGCGCATTATGATGTCGGCGATCTGGTCTCTGCCAAGGGTATTGCGGAGGGCGTGTCCAACTCCAACTGGCTGATCGATACAACTGGACCCAACAGAGATGGCGCGCGCTATATCCTCACCATGTATGAACGCCGGATCGAGCTGGCGGACCTGCCCTATTTTCTCGGGCTTTTGGATTATCTCGCCGCCAATCAATGCCCGGTGCCCCGCACCATCCATGATCGCGACGGCGCAGCTTTCCGGATGGAACAGGGCAAAACGGTTGCACTGATCGAATTTCTGCCCGGTGTTTCCCCGACCCAGCCCACCGCCGCCCAGGCGCGCAACGTGGGCGAGGTGCTGGCAAGAGTGCATCTGGCCAGCGCCGGTTTTGCGCTGAGCCGCGCGAATACGATGGGCTTTGCTGACAATCTGGCGACGCTGGAGCGGTGCGGGGCAAGCGGTCTAGCCTCAATCCACCCCGATCTCCCTGCGGTACTGGAACCCGCTCGCAGGGCGGCGGCGCTGGACCTGAGCAAGTTACCCGTGGCACAGATTCATGCGGACCTGTTTCCCGATAATGTCCTGATGCTGGGCAGCGAAGTCACCGGGCTGATCGACTTCTACTTTGCGTGCACCGGGCCGATGGCGCTCGATATCGCGGTCACCCATGCGGCGTGGTGTTTTGATGAGGCGGGGCGGTTCCTGTCCGACCTCAGCACAGCGTTCCTGAAAGGGTATGAAAGCGTGCGGCCGATCGAAGCCCAAGAGCGCGCCTTGCTGCCTGATATCGCCAAGGGGGCCGCCCTGCGATTTGTCGCGAGCCGTGCAGAGGACTGGCTGGATACGCCCGACGATGCCCTTGTCATGCGCAAGGACCCGATGCAATTCGTCTCACGCTGGCACTTTTACGATGAAAAGGGCGCCTGGGTGTTTGCCTGAGGCGCGCAAACCGGCAAGATAGGTGGAATGAACAGGCCGATGAAACAGGTTGCCATCTTCACCGATGGCGCATGCAAGGGCAATCCGGGTCCGGGCGGCTGGGGCGCGTTGTTGCGGATGGGCAAACATGAAAAGGAATTGTCGGGCGCAGAGGCCGATACGACCAACAACCGGATGGAAATGACCGCAGTGATCCGGGGACTGTCTGCCCTGATAGAGCCATGCAAGGTCGATCTGTATTCGGACAGCAAATATGTGCTCGACGGAATTACAAAGTGGGTTGAAGGCTGGCAAAAGCGTGGCTGGGTCACGGCGAGTAAAAAGCCCGTGCGCAATGCCGATCTCTGGCACGAATTGATTGAGGTCAGCGCACGCCACGATATTGAATGGCACTGGGTGAAAGGCCATTCGGGCCATGAAGAAAACGACCGGGTCGATCAGCTTGCCAGCAATGAAGCCGAACGCATCGCAGCTGAAACCTGATTCGATTTAGAGCTGGCCGAGACGAAACGGGCGCACCCTGCGAAGGGTACGCCCGTTTTTCTTAGCTGCCGTCTGCGCGGTTAGGTGTTGTCTTCGGTCGGCGCGTCCGGGCCGTTCTTCTTGATCGAATCAATCGCATTCTGCGCGCTCGACTTTGAGGAGTATCCTTGTGTCGAGAACATAACTTCGGAATTGTAGCTGAAGCGCACGCGGAACTCGCCCGCTTTGTCTTTATAGATTTCAAACTTGTGAGCCATGGTCTGTCCCCTCAAATTATGTGTTGGCTGGACCAATACCCTAGCACCTTCTTTTGGCTTGGCTACCCGACTTTGGCACAGGAAACATCATGATACCGCGCCGGGCTGTAAAAGGCCGGGTCAAGCGTGGCTGTCATCGCATCGGGTTGCTGCCCCAACAGTGTCTGAGCGCACATCCGCGCGGCGGCGGCGGCGGTCTGGATGCCAAAGCCGCCCTGCCCCGCAAACCATGCAAACCCGTCAATCCCGGGGTCTGCGCCGTAAACGGGCAGCCGGTCGGGCGAGAAGCTTCTGAGCCCCGCCCAGCGCCGCTCAACCCCTTTTATGGTCCAGTCAGTCGCCTGTTCGAACCGGTCAATCGCGATGGCAACGTCCATTTCCTCGGGCGCGGCATCGCAGGGCTGTGTCGGGATTTCGTCATGCGGGCTCAACCACAATCGGCCATTGTCAGGCTTGAAATAGAACCCGCCGTTGATGTCGAACACCAGTGGCAGGTCGTCGGGCGCTGCGGGCTCGACCCGCAATTGCACCACCGTGCGGCGAAAAGGTTTTATGCCAAGCGGGCGCGCTCCGGCAAGTTGTGCAAGATCGTCTGCCCAGGCGCCCGCTGCATTGACCACGCAGGCCGCGCGATGGGTGTCGCCCCGCTGAGTCGTGATGCGCCAGCCGACCGGTTCCGCGTCAAGCGCAGCAACGCGCGAGCGGCAGACCAGATCGACGCCGCCTTGCCGCAGCACCTTCAGATAATGCTGCTGAAGCGCGGCCACATCAATATCCGCGCAGGCAGGCTCCCAGATCGAATCGCACCAATCCGCGTGCAGATGGGGCGCGCGTTTGTCGATCCCTGCGCGGCCGGTCCTTTCAATCGAAACGCCTGTGCCCGCATATTCCTGCATAAAATCATCGAGAGCGAATCTGTCTTCTTCCCTGCCAATATACAGCGCTCCGCGTGGCCGCAAAAACCCGTGTTCGCGCAGGAAATCGCCCGAGGCCAGCGTCAGCGGGACCACGCCGGGACCGCCATAACACTCGTCCCAAAACGCCGCCGAGCGCCCGGTGGAATGGTAGCCGGGCATATCCTCGGCTTCGAGCACCAGCACACGCGCATAGGGGCTGAGTTCAGCGGCAAGACTCGCGCCCGCTATCCCCGCGCCAACAATGGCAAAGTCGTAGATCGGTTGTGTCATGGTTGCGCCGGTATCTCTTTGGCAGGTGCGACCCGGTCAAGAAATTCAGCAATGGCCGCCATGGCCCGCCCTCGTACATCGTCGACTTCGCGCAGAATCTCGTGATGCGCCTCTTCCCCGAATTCCAGCAATTCACCCTTGGGCAGGCGCTGCGCCGCGCGGACATTCGCGGCGTGGCTGACCAATTTATCGGACGTGGTCGAGACAATCAGAACCGGCACATCAACGCTTTCCATCGCCCCTTCGGCCTCAAGGATGCGCAGCGATGCATAGCCGCGCTCTACCCAGCGCCAGCTCGCCGGACCCATCACGAGTTCAGGACGGGCATCGCGCCAGTATTGTTCATCCTCATAGCGGTCCCGATCATGCGTCAGCAGATCAATGCGCGCGGCTGGCATTTCGCCCGGTTTCTCGCTCCACTTCCACGCTTGCCGCATCGGATCGCCCAGCAAGTTCATCAGGCGCGCCGCGCCGTGCAGCACGGGCAAAGGCAAAGGCAAAGGCGGCGTCTGGAAACCGAGCATCGGTGCAGAGAGGAATACTGCATCAGGCGTAACCTGCTTCTCCACCAGAGCCCGCATCACCAGATGTCCTCCCATGGAATGCCCCCCCAGAATGTGCGGCCCGGGCGCGGCCTTGGCCCAGTCCTGCCAAATCAGCGCCAGATCATCGATCCAGACCGAGTAATCCTCGATATGTCCGGTTACATCATCCCTGCCCAAACGCCCGCTTCCGGCCTGACCGCGCCAGTCAGCGCCGGTGACACGCCAGCCCGCCCGGTGCCATTTTTCCAGACTTTCGAGATATTTTTCGTAATTGTCCCCGCGCCCGGCGAAAAAGAGGATTGAGCCTCGCGCGCCTTGTGATCCGGCTGCGTCCGCGATGCCTGGCCAGTCAATGCGGCGCACAGTGTGCCCGTCAGCCATGGTCCACGTGCTTTCGGTCGCAGCAGCGGGAATGGTCCTACGATCTATCGGGCGATCTGCTGCGCGGTCGATCGAGGGGGCATCGGTGTCGTTACTAATTTGACCACTCCGGGCTTGGTTACTTTTTGGTAAGCACTCATCTGTAGCACACCCTTCCGAACAGCCGATCATGCTGACCGGCAATTTGTAGTCTTCGGGGGCGACAGACGATGGAATACCTCAAATACGGCCTGCTGATTGCCTTGGCAATTGCGCTGGTGATCGCTGCGATCAGCGATATGCGCCATCGCAAGATCAGCAACCTGATCAATGGCGGTATTGCTCTGGGTGCGCCGGTGTTCTGGATTGCCTCTGGCATGGCCTTCTGGCCGGACATCGTGATTCAGATCGGCCTTGGCGTATCGGTTTTCGGAGTTTTTGCCGGACTGTTCGCCCTGGGCTTACTGGGTGGTGGCGATGCAAAGCTGCTTGGAGCACTCGCGCTTTGGCTAAGCCCGCTCGCTTTTCTCGATCTGTTGATCGTGATGGCTTTTGTCGGCGGCGCGATCGCCGTCATCTTCGTTGTCCGTCGGACAATCTGGCGTCCCAAAAAAGTTCTTGAGCTGCCTTACGGCGTCGCGATTACCGCGGGCGCTCTGTGGGTGATCGCCGGGACTTACCTGCCCGAAGCGGCACTTGCCGCAAATATCGGGTGAACCTGATCTTAACCAATAGCACCGTAAACATCGAAACTATACCCGCCCGCACACCATTTAGGGCCGAACACGAGGGGGCTTGAAAAGCCATGGATAGGAAGAAACTGGTTCTGCTGCTCGGAGCGCTGATTATCGCAGTCGGCACTGCTTTCGCCGCGCGAAGCATGTTTATGGGCAGCGCCGCACCGCAGGCCACCGCCGCTGAGCAAGCGCCGGTTGGACCCAAAGTTCTGGTCGCCAACCGGGCACTCCCGGCGGGCACGATCATCACAGCGGATGCGATGGGCTTTCAGCAATGGCCGGAAGAGCTCGTTCAGGACGCCTACTTCATCGAAGGCGAATCGGACATGGAGCAATTGCTCGGCACAGTTGTGCGCTTTCCGGTCACCGCTGGTGAGCCCGTGACGCAAGGCTCGCTGGTGAGCCCTGGCGACCGCGGCTTTCTCGCAGCGGCGCTTGGGCCGGGCATGCGCGCTGTTACAGTTCCTGTCTCCGCCCGCACCGGTGTGGCCGGCTTCGTCTTCCCGGGTGACCGTGTTGACCTTGTCCTGACGCAAACCGTTGAAGGCGAAGGCCGCCCGCTCCAGACTGCTGAAACAGTGATCCGCAATCTGCGCGTGCTCGCAACCGACCAGTCGACCGAGCAGGTGACCAATGAGGAGGGCAAGACAGTCGTCCGCGCCTTCCGCACGGTGACCGTTGAAGTAACGCCGAAACTGGCGGAGAAAGTCTCCGTCGCACAGACCATCGGCACGCTGAGCCTCGTCCTGCGCTCGATCGCGGATAACCAGGCCGAACTCGAACGGGCTATCGCATCGGGCGATATCGACATCCCCGAAGGCGCAACACCTGAAGAAGAAGAGCGGATCCTGCGCAGTGCAATGGGTAAGCCGGTTGATAAGGGCACGACCTTCCAGACCGGCGGCGATGTCTCGCGCTTCCAGCGCAAGACCCTGCCCGAAGAAGAAGCCGCAGCCCGTGCACGCCGTGAGGCCGAAACCCGCGCCGCTCAGGTCGCACAGCAACGCGCCCTTGCCGCCGCTCAGGCAGCTGGCCGGACGCTGACCGGTCGCGGTTCCGGTCCATTGGTCCGCGTGGTTCGTGGCCAGAAAGCGTCCGAAGTGGTGGTTGACGGTAATAACGGTCAGATCAACGCAGCACAGGGCATCGTCAGTCAACAGGCCAACGGTGTGAGAGATGCGGGTCGTACGGTCCCGGCAGTCACCGGCGCCTTGATCAAGTGAGACGCATGATGATGGCTAACAGCTTTGAAAAACCGACATTCAGTCGAAAACCCGCGCAAGCGGATACAGGGAAACCCATTGAGGGGCGGAAAATGACACGGAAAACTCGGCTTCACATGCTGCTCGCCAGCCTCGCGCTTGCGCCACTGGCAGCGACAGCCACCACCACTGCAACCGCGCAGCAGGTCGTCAGCCCGTCGCAGGACATCGTCTTGTCTATCGGTCGCGGTGAACTGATCAGCGTGCCCGGTTCCATGACCGACGTGTTCGTCGCGAATGATGCGGTTGCTGATGTCCAGATCAAGTCGCAGCGCCAGCTGTATGTGTTTGCCCGTGCGGGTGGACAGACGACGATCTACGCCAGCAATGCTCGCGGGGATATCATCTGGTCGGCCAATGTCCGCGTTGGCAACAACATTGACAGCATCGATCAGATGCTCGCGCTGGCCATGCCGAATGCGCAGATCGGTGTCGCCACAATGGGCGCCAACACCGTCCTGCTGACCGGTACGGTGAAAGCGCCCGAGGATGCAGCCGAGGCAGAGCGTCTTGTGCAGGCTTTCCTGGGCGAAGGCAGCAATGTCATCACCCGGATCAAGACGGCAACCCCGCTGCAGATCAACTTGCAGGTGAAGTTCGCCGAAGTCAGCCGCAGCCTCGTCCGCGAAATTGGCGGCAACCTACAGACGGCTGACGGGACCAGCGGCTTCCGCTTCGGTGTTGGCACGGGCAACCAGCTGGGCGGTGAAGAATTTAACTTTGGCGGCCCTCTGGGTGTTGGTAACGGTGCCGCAAATGTCGCGCAGCAACGTCTGGTGTTTGGCGCGAATGGGCAGCCCGTCATCAACGACGATGGCACATTCCTTACGCAGACCATCACTGGCCCGGCTGTCAACTCAAACGGCGGCACATCGCTTGCGGGACTGGGCGAGTTGTTCGGTATCAACGTCCTTGGCGCGCTTGATCTTGCAGAACAGATCGGACTCGTCACGACGATCTCACAACCTAATCTGACAGCACTTTCGGGTGAGACAGCGACCTTCCTGGCCGGCGGTGAATTCCCGATCCCGATTGCACAGGGTCTGGGGAACATCGCGATCCAGTTCAAGCAGTTTGGTGTGAGCCTTGCATACACACCGACAGTGATGTCCAACGGTCGCGTCTCGCTGCGCGTTCGCCCGGAAGTGTCCGAGCTCTCAACGCAGGGCGCGATCACGCTGAACGGTTTTCAGGTTCCCGCACTCACCACCCGCCGCACCGAAACAACGGTGGAACTGGGCTCTGGCCAGAGCTTCATGATCGCGGGTCTGTTGAGCAACAACTCCCAGAACGCGCTGGATAAGGCGCCGGGTCTGGGTGACATGCCGATCCTTGGCAACCTGTTCCGTTCGCGCTCTTTCCGGCGCGGCGAAACCGAGCTGGTGATCGTGGTCACGCCATATCTGGTCAAGCCGGTTGATGCCAAAGACATCAAGCTGCCGACCGATGGCTTCCACACCGCCAATGAATTCCAGCAGCTGCTTGGGTTCCAGGATCAGGACGGTGTTTCGGGCGAACAACGCCCCGGCCCGACCGCGGCGGTTCCGGAAGCGCCCGAGCCTTCGCCCGGCATCAGCAATGTCGATCTTGAAGCGACTGTCCCGGCAGATGCTATGGGCCGGCTCCCGGCACGCACCTCGCAGAAGTCTGACAAGAAACCCGGCAAGAAAAAGCGGCAAGCCGAAGCGGCCAATCCCGGCTTCAGCCTTTAAGCTGCAACCCCAAGAAAGGTTATGACGATGCAACGTGCAACGAAAAGCAATTTCAAACGGGTGGGCACACTGGCGCTCGCCGCGACACTGGGCCTTGGCCTTGCCGGATGCGGCGGAATGGCGACCAACAACACGGTCTATTCAACCAAGCAGGCCGTGGTCGAACGCCAGAACTTCACCTTTGACGTGGCCACCAATTCGAGCGGCCTTCCCGTCTCCGAACAAGCCCGCCTCAACGGCTGGTTTGAAGCGATGGACCTTCGTTATGGTGATCGCATCGCCGTCGAGGATCCCGGCGCAAACCCGGCCGTCAGCAATGCCGTGAACGCCTTGGCAGGACGATATGGTCTGATCGTAAGCGAGACCGCACCGACAACCGAGGGCTTTCTTCAGCCTGGCGAGGCGCGCGTGGTCATCACCCGCTCCACCGCCGAGGTACCGGGCTGTCCGGATTGGTCGAAGCAGTCGGATATGAACTATCTGAACGCCACCAGCCCCGGATATGGCTGCGCCAACAACAGCAATTTGGCGGCAATGGTCGCGAACCCGGAAGATCTGCTGCAGGGCCAGACCGGCTCAAGCGAAACTCTGGTCTCGACATCGAACAAAGCGATCACAACGCTGCGTGAAGCCGATCCGACAGGCGCGCGTGGCCTTTTGGACGCAGGTAACGCTGGCGGAGGAGGTAACTGACAATGAATGCACCTTGGAAATCCGGATTGCCCGGCAATCGCGATCCGTTCGCCGCCTATATCTGTGATGACAGTGCGCTGGATGTCCTGCGCCCGGTCGTCATCGAAATGGGCTGGCAGCCGGAGAAGTGCAACAAAGGCGGCCTGCGCAACGCGATCCAGTCGCTGTCTGTCAGCGCGAGCCCCGCGATCCTGTTTGTCGATCTGTCCGAAAGCGGTGACCCGCTGAACGACATCAACGCGCTGGCGGAGGTTTGCGAACCCGGCACGGTCGTGATCGCCATCGGTCAGGTCAATGACGTTCGCCTTTATCGCGATCTGCTGTCCAGCGGCATTCACGATTACCTGCTCAAGCCGCTTTCGGCCCAGCAGGTGCACGATTCGATCAATCAGGCTCTGGCTGTCTTCACCTCGCCCAAGGCTGGTGATGACGGTTCGGTAAAGCGCCACATCTCCACCGCGGTCGTTGGAACGCGTGGCGGTGTCGGGGCCTCGACGCTCGCGACCTCGCTCGCATGGCTGTTCAGTTCAGAGCATAACTCGCCCACAGCGCTGCTCGATCTGGATGTGCATTTCGGCACTGGCGCACTCGCGCTTGATCTGGAGCCGGGCCGCGGTCTGACCGACGCGATTGACAATCCCAGCCGGATTGACGGTCTGTTTATCGAACGCGCCATGATCCGCGCAAACGATAATCTGTCGATCCTGTCGGCTGAGGCACCGATCAACCAGCCGCTGATGACGGATGGTTCGGCGTTTGTGCAGCTGGAAGAAGAATTCCGGCAGGCGTTTGAGATGACCCTCATCGATATGCCGCGCAACATGCTGATCAACTTTCCGCAGTTGCTGGCCGACGTGAACCTGGTGCTGCTGACCTGCGAACTGACGCTTGCCTCGGCGCGCGATACGATCCGCATTCTGTCATGGCTCAAAGCCAATGCACCGCATGCGCATCCGATGATTGTCGCCAACAAGGTCCAACCGGGCATGGCGGAAATCAGCAAGGCCGACTTTGAGGCTTCGATTGAACGCCGGGTCGATTTCTCGATCCCGTATGACATCAAAGCCGCATCCAACGCTGCCAAGCTGGGCCAGGTGTTCGTCGATGCGAACCGGTCAAGCAAGGCCACCGCTGTGATCAAACAGATTGCAGAACGCGTGCTTGGCGCAAGCGAAGAAGACATGGACGACGCTCCCACGGAGAAGAAGTCGCTGCTTGGCGGCTTCGATTTCAAGGGATTGCTCGCGAAGAAAGACAAGGAAGCGCAACCGGCTGACTAAGCGATCCCGCCGGGTTGCCGCGCACCGCGCGCAGCCAGGCGAGAAACTCTTTAACAGTTTGGTTTAACGCGCACGAGAAGGAACAGGCAGGACACATCCGATGGACATTATCTCGACCCTGCTCATCACGGTGGTGGTATTCGGCGTCTTGGTCGGAGCTTACTATCTCTTTGCCAACTCGGGCGTGGCACAGGCGCAAAAGCGCCGGTTGCAGGCCCTGCGCTATCGGCATTCCGATAGCATGGATGCAAAGGTTGAATCGCAGTTCAAGAAAGCGATTGCAGCCCGCAAGCCACGGCAATTCAAGGTAGCGGGCTCCGGCTCGCAACTCGATGCGCTTGTCATGCGGCTTGATCGCACGGGCAAGGGGATCTCCGTTTCGCAATACATCTATGCCTCGATCGGCATAGCCCTGGTGGTTGCGGTTGTTATCTTCATCCAGTTCGGCGCGCTCTTGCTCGCTTTGGGCATCGGATTGCTGATCGGTGCGGGCATTCCCCACCTTGCGGTCAACATGATGATTTCAAAGCGGACGAAGCAATTTAACTCCAAGTTTCCCGACGGGATCGAGCTGCTGGTGCGTGGTCTGCGTTCCGGTCTGCCTGTGACAGAGACGCTGGGCGTGGTTGCACAGGAAGTGCCCGGTCCTGTCGGCATTGAATTCAAAGGCATCACTGAACGGATCAAGATCGGTAAGACGATGGAGGATTCGCTTCAGGAAACCGCCGACCGCCTTGGCATTTCCGAATTCAACTTCTTCTGCATCACTCTGGCGATCCAGCGCGAAACCGGTGGCAACCTGGCAGAGACGCTGTCGAACCTTGCCGATGTGCTGCGCAAACGCGCCCAGATGAAGCTCAAGATCAAGGCGATGAGCTCTGAATCGAAGGCGTCTGCCTATATCGTCGGCTCGCTGCCTTTCATCGTGTTTGGCCTGATCTACTGGATCAACCCCGGCTATCTGGGCACATTCTTCACCGATGATCGCCTGATCGTAACCGGCCTTGGCGGCCTGTGCTGGATGGGCATCGGCGTTGGCATCATGGCCAAAATGGTCAGCTTCGAGATCTAAGGGGGCATAGAGGCACATGATTTTAGACCAACCCACCGGCCCCACGCTGCTCGGCTTTGATGTTATCCTTGTCGGGACTGTCTTTGCAGGACTTGCCGCCTTTGCCGTGCTGTTTGCGATTTACACCGCGCTCACGATCAAGGATCCCATGTCCAAGCGCGTCAAGGCGCTGAATAATCGGCGCGAAGAACTCAAAGCGGGCATTGTCACCGCCGGGACCAAGAAGCGCGCCAGCCTTGCCCGCAAGACTGACACCACCAACAAGGTGAAAGATCAGCTGGGCAAATTCAACGTCCTCCAGCAAAGCCAGCTGGACTTGGTCCAGCAAAAGCTCGCCCATGCCGGTTACCGCAACAAGGAACTGGCAGTTTACATCATCGGTTTGCGCGCCCTCCTTCCGATTGTGCTGGGCGGAATTGGCCTGATGGTCATCTATGTGATCAACTACTTCCCTGACTGGGGTCCAATGACCCGTCTTGGTGCGGTCAGCCTGATGCTGTTTCTGGGTTACAAGGGGCCTGAACTGTTTCTTTCGAACAAGTCGACAAAGCGCACGAAGGAAATCCAGAAAGGCCTGCCCGACGCGCTCGATCTGTTGGTCATCTGTGCCGAAGCTGGCTTGACCGTCGACGCCGCTTTCAACCGCGTGGCAAAGGAACTGGGCCGGGCCTATCCCGAACTCGGTGACGAATTTGCCCTGACCGCGATTGAACTGTCCTTCCTGAATGAACGGAAAATGGCGTTTGATAACCTTGCCTACCGGGTCAATCTGGAAGCGGTCAAAGGTGTGGTTACGACCATGATCCAGACGGAACGCTATGGTACGCCGCTGGCCAGCTCGCTGCGTGTCCTTTCGGCTGAATTCCGTAACGAACGCATGATGCGCGCCGAAGAAAAAGCCGCGCGTCTGCCAGCGATCATGACGATCCCGCTGATCATGTTCATTCTTCCGGTGCTGTTCATCGTGATCCTTGGACCGGCGGCCTGTTCGATCAACGACGCTCTTATCAATTGATGGTATTGAAAACACCCAAACAAACAGCGGCCCGCAAGAGACATCCTCTTGCGGGCCGCTTTCATTCTGGGAACTTGGTCTGGGGCCGGAACGTCAGGAGCCGTTCGTGGAGAGCGCATCGACGCGGGCGCGCAGCTTTTCGAGCATTGCGCGCAGCCGCCTGCTTTCCGCTTCGCTGAAACCGTCGAACAATTCGCGTTCGGTCTCCCGTGCAAGCGGCATCACTTCGGCGTAGATTGCCTCGCCTTCGCGGGTCAGCACCAGCAAATGCGAGCGGCCATCCGCAGCATTGGGCGCACGCATTACAAGTCCGCGGTCTTCCAGAACCTTGCACGCGCGATTGACGGCGACCTTGTCCATCAGCGTCGCCTCGGTCAGCGCGCGCTGCGTCATACCGCCGCCCGTCATCCTGCCGTGGCCCTGCGATACATCGCCCAGAACGGCCATCACGCGCCATTCGGTCACTTTCAGGCCAAAACGCTTGCGATACCGCTCGGCAATGACAGCGCTGACCGCATTTGACGCGACAGACAGCTGATACGGCAGAAAATCCGTCAGCTTGCCAAAGGCCTGATCTGCGCCGCCATGCGCGCCTGCGTCATCGACAGGATCGGTGTGAGAGGATTGCTCGCTTCCAAGGGTCATGGAAATGGTTTCCCATGAAACCACTCTGTCTGCAAGTCCCCCTATTCGTAAGCCCGCGCTTCCCACCACGGGTAAAAGTCGGGCATGTCTTCGCTGACCTTGCCGGGATAATCGGGGCTGCGCTTTTCAAGGAAGCTGGCGATCCCTTCAGCCGCATCCTTGCCTTTGGAGAGGCGATAGATCGCACGGCTGTCAATCTTGTGCGCTTCCATCGGGTGATCCGCGCTCATGAGGCGCCACATCATCGCACGGGTCATCGCGACTGACACTGCCGAGGTGTTCTGCGCAATTTCGCGCGCAATCTCGCGGGCCTCGCTCAACAGGACGCCGGGCGCATGGACCGAACGCACAAGCCCGCCTGCCTTGGCCTCCTCCGCGTCAAAGACCCGGCCAGAATAACACCACTCCAACGCCTGCGCGATACCCACCAGTCTCGGCAAGAACCAGCTCGACGCAGCCTCGGGCACAATGCCCCGCCGCGCAAAGACAAAACCATAGCGCGCGGTTTCGCTGGCAAGGCGAATGTCCATCGCCAGTTGCATCGTCGCTCCCACACCCACGGCCACGCCATTGCAGGCCGAAATCAGCGGCTTCGTGCTTTCGAACAGTCTCAGGGTCAGCAGACCGCCGCCATCGCGCACCCGCTCATCTGAGAGATCCTCCACCGCGTCACCGCTGGAAAAGACCTGCCCTCCCCCTTCCGGTGTCAGGTCCGCGCCCGCACAAAAGGCCCGCTCTCCGCTGCCGGTGAAGATCACCGCGCGCACCGCATCATCGGCGTCGATATCGTCCATCGCCGCGATTATCTCTGCCCCCATCGTGCGGGTGTAGGCATTCATCTTTTCGGGTCGGTTGAGAGTGATCGTGGCGATCCCATCGGCTTTTTCGACGAGTATCTGGGTGTAGTGGGTCATGTGCGTCCTCTCCTGATGCGCTTTTGTGCCGACCATAATGCACGCCTGCGCCTACGCAACTCCCGCTAGGCGGTGACCATACATCCTTTCACCTTGTTCCTTCATCCAGCCCTCACTGATCACAGGAGTCCAAGAATGAACGCCCCCAATCCCCCCGGCACCCTCTCCGATCCTGATGCAGCCCCGCTGAGCGCGCAGGAAACCGTGTTGATAGAGGTAGAGACCCGATTGCAGACCCTTCTGGACGGAACGGATCATCCCGATGTCTGGAACTGGCTCACCGAACTGGGAGCGAGCCAGACCGGCGCTTTCCTGACCGAAAAGCTGCGCGATGGGTGGGGATCGTTTGGCCATGCCGACAGCCGCACGCGCAACCTTGCGCTGTGCATGCTGATTGCAGGGTCCGGCAATGTCGCACTGGCGCTGGAGGCGCTTCGCCAGATGGAAGCCAAAAGCCAGTCCTGCACACAGATCGCAGGCGCGCTCTTCTTCCTTTCGCGCTTTGGCGATGCGACCAGAAGTGCGGACCTGTCGACCCGGTTTTGCGAGGCTCCGTTCACCAAGTTTGAAACCCTCATCGATGGCACCGTGGCGCCGTGCTGCTCCATCTGGACCAAGAAACGCCTTGGCCATCTCGAACGCCAGACTGCTGATGAAATCTGGAACAGCAAAAGCGCACGCGACATGCGCGAAAGCATCCTTGATGGGTCATTCCGGCACTGCAACAAACAACGCTGCACCCTGATCATGGAAGACCAGTTGCCACTGCGCGAAGAGGTCGAAGACACGGCGATGAAAGAGATCATCGCCAACGGCACGACGCAGCTCGACACATCGCCAAGCTGGCTGTTTCTGGCGCATGACATCACCTGCAACCTCGCCTGCCCGTCCTGCCGCGATGGCATGATCGTCTCGGATGAGGCGCAGGAGGCCCGCTTTGCGAAGATTGAGCAGCAGGTGTTCTTCCCCTTGCTGGGAAGCGGCGACCGGATCACCGTCTCGGTCTCGGGTCAGGGTGATGCGTGGTCCAGCCAGCATTACCGCTCAATCCTGCGTTATCTCGCCGATCATGACACGAATGCAAAACTGAACATTCACACCAACGCGCTGTTGATGGGGCCAAAGCGCTGGGCCGAATATGAGGGGCTGGCAAAGTACAAGCCGCTGGTCGATGTCTCGATCGATGCCTGCACGCCGTGGGTCTATGAATATGTGCGCCGCCCGGGGAAGTGGGAGAAACTCGCTCCCAATCTGGAGTTTCTCGCCACAAAACGCCGCGAGGGCACCTTCAGCGAATTTCACCTGAACGCCACAATCCAGATGGACAATTACCACGAGATCCCCGCGCTGATTGACTACGCGACAAGCATCAATGCGGATTCGATGCGCCTGTATATGATGCAGAACACGGGCGGGCATCTGGCAATCGACTTCCCGGCAAAGAATGTCGCCGATGCAGCCCATCCGCTGCATCTCGCCTTCCTTGAAACACTGCGCGATCCGCGGCTCGAACGGCCCGTCACGCATATGTATGACGTGGCAAACTGGCACGCGACATCGCATGCCACGCATCTGCCTTCGGATGACCTGCCCCAGGACTATACTTACGATCAGTTGTCGGAGACGCTGGTTGGCCTGGCCGGACGCAACGAGGCGGCCCGCATTGTAGCCCTGTGCGCAGCAGGCCGAATCCGCTTCCGCAAGAGCGTGCACCTGCTGGAAATGGAGGCGATGGCGCTCAAACTGCTGCGCTATCACCGCGCGGCCGGATACCGCGAGCACATGGCCCGCGCGCTGGAAGAAAGGTTGACCGAGGCGGCTTGAGACGGGCGGCAATTCAATCCTGATTACCCCGCTCCAGACCCGTCACCACCACAGCTCAAGGACTCGCCGGGCCCAATTGCTGCCATTTTCCGGCACCCCCGTTTCCTGCGCGAAACTCATGGCCATAAGTGGAAAACTCGAAAGCTCGTTCCCCCAATTCACTCAGGGTGCGCCCGCGCGCTCAATCTTCAAGCCCTCGCAACCAACCCCGTCATCGCTGGCGGGGTTTTTGTGTCTGTGATCGGACGGTCTAACCTGCAGTAAATGCTGTTTTTCAGGCGGTCGTGGAACGTAAAGTGGTGAACTACGACGATACTGCATTTTGCAAGTCAGATTTTCTCAATAAATCGTTTGGAGAATTGCAATGATACAATTACGATCTCAAACATTCGGGGTGAACGGGGAAGTTATATCTTTGCCATTGTTCAGTATTTTCCCTTGCGGCGAATTCTCCGGATTTCGGGTCGATCACATCAATATTTGAAAAGGACGGATGTAAGATGGAAGGATATATTGGGGCCATCATGCTTTGGGGGCCGAATTTTGCTCCGCGAAATTGGGCTTTCTGCCATGGACAATTGCTCGCTATTAGCTCGAACACTGCGCTCTTTTCGTTGATCGGTACGATCTATGGCGGCGATGGTCGGACGACCTTTGCGCTGCCCGATCTGCAAGGGCGGGTTCCTGTGGGCCCCGGCAACGGTCCCGGTCTTCCCAATGTGGGCCAGGGCCAGAAGTTTGGCGCCGCAAGCACAACACTCACGACGGCGCAATTGCCGAGCCACAATCACACCGCAACGATGCGCGCGGAATCGGCACCCGGCACGACCGGAAATCCGACCGGTAACCTGCTCGGCGTCATCACCACGGGAGCCGATATCTACGCACCGCCTGTTCCGGCACAGGAAGTCAGCATGGCCTCCGATTCAATCGTGGTGAACAACAATGGCGGGAGCCAAGCATTTGACCAGCACCAGCCCTCGCTTGGCGTGAACTACATCATCTGCCTTGAGGGTATATTCCCCTCGCGCAGCTGAGAATGACTGCTTGCGAAATGAAAAGCCCGCCGGTGCGAACCGGCGGGCTTTTCCTTGAGAGTTGGCTGATCGGAGCGCTTGATCGAAACTGTTTGCGCCCCAATAGCGAGGGTCAGCGCGGCGCCATTCTGATCGCACCGTCCAAACGCACGTCTTCCCCGTTGAAATAGCCGGTCTCGATCATGCACATGGCAAGGTTGGCGTATTCCTCGGGATAGCCAAGCCGCTTGGGGAACGGCACAGATGCGGCCAGCGCTTCCTTCACCTGCGGCGGGGCGGCATTCATCAGCGGAGTGTTGAAGATGCCCGGCAGGATCGTGTTCACACGAATGCCTTCGCGCATCAGGTCGCGCGCGATTGGCAGGGTCATGCCGACAACGCCGCCCTTGGAAGCCGAATAGGCCGCCTGCCCCATCTGACCGTCTTCAGCGGCAACCGAAGCGGTGTTGACGATGGCGCCGCGTGCGCCGTCTTCATTGATCGGGTCGAGCGTCATCATGCCAGCCGCCGACTTGGCGATGCAGCGGAAGGTGCCGATCAGGTTCACCTGAATCACGAATTCAAAAGCGGAGAGCGGGTAGTGCTTGATCTCTCCGGTCTGTTTGTCGCGGCTGGCGGTCTTGATCGCGTTGCCGATCCCGGCGCAGTTCACAAGGACGCGCTCCTGACCGTGCGCTTCGCGTGCTTTGGCGAACCCTGCATCAACCTCTTCCTCGCTGGTCACGTTGACCTTGCAGAAGATGCCGCCAAGCTCGGCGGCCATCGCCTCGCCCTTTTCCTCGTTCATGTCGAAGATGGCGACTTTGGCACCCTTTGCAGCCAGCGTGCGGGCGGTTGCCGCGCCGAGGCCCGATGCGCCTCCGGTGACGACTGCCGGGGTATTGCTCGATACTTCCATTATATTTTTCCTCTCATATGCGAGCCCCCGCGAAGGCGGGGGTCTCTTTCAAACAGTTGGGAGAACCCCGCCTTCGCGGGAATTCACGCCATTATATCAGACGCTCTCCACAATCGTGACGTTGGCGACGCCGCCGCCTTCGCACATCGTTTGCAGACCGTATTTCTTGCCGTGCCGCTTTAGCGCGTGGACCAATGTCGCCATCAGTTTCGTCCCCGAAGCGCCCAGCGGATGCCCCAGCGCAATCGCACCGCCATGCACGTTGAGCTTTTCCGGGTCCGCACCAGTATGCTTGAGCCACGCAAGCGGAACGGGGGCAAAGGCCTCGTTCACCTCATACAGGTCGATATCGTCGATCTTCATTCCGGCCCGGTCCAGCGCGCGATCGGTCGCGAACAGCGGCTCTTCCAGCATGATGACCGGATCGCCTGCGGTCACAGTCAGATTGTGAATGCGTGCCATCGGCGTGAGATTGTGGCGCTTCAGTGCCTCTTCGGAAACGACCAGAACCGCGCTGGACCCGTCGCAGATCTGGCTGGCGCTGGCGGCTGTGATCTTGCCATTGGGGGCCAGCAGTTTGACCCCGGCGATGCCTTCCAGCGTCGCATCAAAGCGGATGCCCTCGTCCACCGTGTGCATTTCGGTGCCTTCAGGTGTCTCAATCTCAATCTGGACGATTTCGTTGTTGAATGCGCCCGCTTCGGTCGCGGCGATGGCGCGCTTGTGGCTTTCGAGTGCGAAACGGTCGAGATCGTCTTTGGAAAACCCGTGCTTGTCCGCGATCATCTGCGCACCCATGAACTGGCTGAACTGGACGTTCGGATACTTCTCCATGACGCCGGGCGACATGTAATTGCCCAGCCCCTCTTTCATGTGGAGCGTCATGTTGGAGCCCATCGGCACGCGCGTCATGCTTTCGACACCGCTGGCGATGACGACGTCCTGCGTCCCGCTCATCACGGCTTGCGCCGCAAACTGGATCGCCTGCTGCGATGATCCGCATTGGCGGTCAATCGAAACAGCCGGCGTGCTTTCGGGAAGCTTTGATGCGAGCACGCCCATGCGGCCCACTTGGCCTGCCTGCTCACCAGCCTGACTGACACAGCCGGTGATTACGTCATCAATCGCGTGTGGATCGATCCCACTGCGATCCACAACGGCATCCAGCGACTTGGCAAGCAGATCGACAGGATGAACGCCAGCAAGGCGCCCGCCGCGGCGGCCTCCGGCTGTGCGCACGGCATCGACGATATAGGCTGTGGTCATTTTTCTCTCCGAAACTCTCATCCCTCAAACGGGGGCAATTGGTACAGGACCGCGCGCGAAAAGCAGGTTGCGATTTGCCACTCGCCGCCGGTTCGCGCATGGCCTATTAGAGCACAGTGCGGGAATCAACCGGACAATTGCCCAGACAATTGAACGGCACGGGCATGGCTGGCCCGCGCCGCAAAGGCGAGACGCGAGGCGGCACAGATGACGCAAGAGGACGGTGGATTGGCCAAAGCTGGACAAAGCACTGATCCCGATGCGCTTTTCCAATCGGCATTGGCAGCGCGCGCGGTTGGCGATCTGGCTATGGCCGCTCGCCTGATTGACGCTGTGCTGACGCTTATGCCGGGTGCACGGCAAGCGCTGGCGGCGCGCGCTCAAGTGGCGCTCCAGCGCGCAGAACCGGATGCGCTTGGCCGGTTTGACGCGGCCTTGCGGGTCGACCCCGGCAATCCAGAACTGCATCTGGGCAAAGCTCGCGCGCTTGAACACGCCGGAGACAGACGCGGCGCGCGCATCGTCACACATCAGATTGCGCAACAGGCCCCTAGCTACACCGAGGCAGTTGCCTTTTTATCCAGCCTGTATCTGGCCACCGGAGAGGCGGATTTTACCGCCCCCTTTGAAGCGGCGGCAAAGCGAGCGCCGCACGACCCCAATATCCCCGCAGCCCATTGCGACGCGCTGGCCGGACTGGATATGAACGCGCGGGCCGCGCACGTGGCGGCCGATGCCCGCAAGCGCTTTGCGAACGAGCCGCATTTCGCCTTGCTCGAGGCACGCAATGCGGGTGCGGCTGGCGACTGGAAGCGGGCCGAAGCGATCTTTGCCGATCTTTCGATCAACACGCCGGACCGCTGGCTTTCCGAAGCGCGGCACCGTCTGCGGGCGCTTGATCTGCCCGCTGCGCAAAACCTGCTCGACCGCGCGCTGGCCGCCGATCCGGCGGATATCGCCGCGTGGGCCTTGCAATATCTCGTCTGGCGTCTTGCGACTGATATCGCGAGCAAAGCGAAGGCGCGCTGGCTGCACGAACAGGCGGGCCTTGTGCAAATGCGACCGCTGCTCGCACCGGATGGTCTGGTGCCGCGGGTGCGCCCTCTGCTCGATAAACTGCACACCCACTCGGGCATGCCACTGGGGCAGAGCCTGCGAGGAGGCTCCCAGACGCGCGGGCTGTTGTTAGAGCGCCCCGAGCCGGCATTGGCCGAGCTGCATGCCGCAATAACCGCGACTCTCGAAGCCTTTCGCGCCGATTTGCCACCCGCCGACCCGTCGCATCCATTGCTGAGTCAAAGAGACCATCGCTGGAAAATTGCGGGATCGTGGTCGGTAAGGCTCCAGTCGAGCCAACAACAGCCGGGCCAACAACAGCCGAGCCAACAAGGGGCAACAGAACACAGGGAGGGTGGCGATTATCACACAGCCCATATCCACCCCTCGGGCATCATTTCGAGCGCGCTGTACCTCACCGTTCCCGAGATCATCTCCGGCAACGCGAAGCAGGGCGAAAGTGGGCAAGGCTGGCTGGAACTCGGGCGCCCGCCGGTTGATCTGGGCCTTGATCTTCCGCCGGTTCGGACAATCCGCCCACAAGAGGGATATCTGGCCCTGTTCCCGTCGTCACTCTATCACGGCACGACCGCATTCGGATCAGGCGGAGCAGACACACCGCAACAGCGCCTGACCGTGGCATTTGACGTGGTGCCCGCCGCTGCCTGAAATCTGGGGCGCAGGCCCGAACACGGTTCATCGCAGACACATCTCGCCCTGTCGAAGTGAGGCTCAAAACCACAGTGTTGCAATACTGCTACAGCCGTTTTCCATTTTCCTCAAATCGATCAGCGTCGCTTTCCTTGTATCCTTTAAAGGTTCATTTCGCCGAGCTGAGGCGGTGCCCCGTACGGAAAAGCGCATCTTTGCGTGATTCAGGTGCGGCAGGGACTGTCCAAAGAGATGGCGGGAACCTGGGCTGACGACTGAGCATCCCAGCTTTCAACCGGAAATAGGTCACACGGGGAGCCGTTTGATCGTCGAAAACAAGGGTAAGGAACCTATGAAGAAATCCACACAATTGCGACTGAGCGCTGGCTCGTTCGCTGTCGGCCTTGCGCTGGCAGCAACGCCGTCATTCGCTCAGGACACAGAGACTGAAGAAGCAAGCGTTGCGTCAGAGACCCCTGAGGCTCCACGCAATGCGATCGTCGTGACCGGTTCGCGCATCACCGATCCCAACCTCAAGCTCTCAAGCCCGGTTGCGGCCATTGGCGAAGAAGAGCTGACGCTTCGTCAGACCGCAGTTGCGGAACAGTTCCTGCGTGAACTGCCCGGCGCGATCCCCAGCATCGGCGCACAGGTCAACAACGGCAACGGCGGTGCATCGTTCGTCAACCTGCGCGGCATCGGTTCGCAGCGTAACCTCGTCCTGCTTGATGGTCGTCGCTTCGTTCCAGCCGATGAAACCGGCCGTGTTGACCTTAACAACATCCCGCTCGCCATCCTCGAGCGTACCGAAGTCCTCACCGGTGGTGCCACCACCACATACGGTGCTGACGCGGTTTCGGGCGTGATCAACTTCATCACCAAGAAAGACTTCGCCGGTGTGCAGCTTGATACAGCCACGCAGATTACCGAGCAGGGTGACGGCGAGCTGTTCCGTGCAGAACTGACCATCGGTGCGAATTTCGACGATGGCCGCGGTAACGCAGTGTTCAGCATCGGCTATCAGGATCAGAAGCAGGTGCTCCAGGGCGCGCGTGACTTCTCGGTCTTCAACGTCGGTTCTTTCAACGGTCAGCCCGGTGGTTCGTCAAACGCTGTTCCGGCCAACATCGTGTTTGGTGGACGGACAGATCCCGCCACGATCTGCGACGACACGCTGTTCACCAATGCGATGGACTGCCCCGTGCTCTCCGGAACGCTGTTCCGCGACGGTACAATCGATCCGGCAACCGGCATGCTGCAACGCCAGACCTTCGCAGGTCTTAACTTCACCAACGGTATTTCAGCCCAGATCAACAATCAGGGTACAGACATCGTCACCAACGCCCCGACTGACCCGTTGGACAACGGCGAATTCAACCCGACGCCGTTCAACTTCAACCCGTTCAACATCTTCCAGACACCGTTCGAACGCTTCAACATGTTCGGTGCTGCGAATTACGAAATCTCGCCTTCGGTCGAGCTCTACACTCAGGGCGTGTTTTCGAAGAACACCGTCTCGACGATCATTGCGCCGGGTGGCTCGTTCTTCAACACCTATCAGATCAACCTGAACAACCCGTTCATCCCCGATGAAATCGCTCGTCGCTTTGGTCAGGGTCTTGGTCTGGTTGGCGCTGACTTTGATGCTGCACGCAACACCCAGTTCGGTGCAACCTTGCCAGACGGCACGGCGAACCCGGATTATGTCGTGTTCGATTCGCAGGTACGTCGTCGTACGATCGAAATCGGTACGCGTAACTCGGACTTCACCACCACACTGTTCAACGCAGTCGTCGGTGCCCGTGGTTCGATCACTGACAGCATCGACTACGACGTGTTCGCCACATACGGCGAATCCGAGCGTATTCAGCGTCAGTCGGGCTTTGCTCGCCTCAATCGTCTGCAGCAAGCGCTTCTCGCCATCCCCGATGGCGCTGGCGGCGTGCAGTGCGTTGACACATCGGGCGGTTGTGCTCCGGTCGATCTGTTCGGCCCGTCAGGCGACCTCGGTTCGCAGGCAAGCCAGGACTTCGCGTTCAGCCTGACCCAGCAGGTCATCGACCAGTCCAGCATCGGCACGATCCAGGGCACGATCTTCGGTGACCTTCCGGTGAGCCTGTTCACGGATACTCCGGTCAACTTCGCTGTTGGTGCGGAATATCGCGAGTTCTCGACCAGCCAGGTTTCGGATGAAGCATCCCAGACCCCGGGCGCGGTTGTCGGCGGCGGTGGTGCGGATCCGAACTTCTCGGGTTCGTATGACGTCTTCGACGTGTACGGCGAACTCGTTGTTCCGGTCATCGACAGGCTGTCGCTTGACCTTGGTGTGCGCTACTCGAACTATGAGCTTTCGGGTAACGAGTTGACCTGGAAAGTCGGCGGTACATTCGAGCCGATCGACGGTTTCACACTGCGTGGTAACTTCCAGCGTGCAGCCCGCGCACCGAACATCGGTGAGCTGTTCTTCCCGCAGGTAACCGGTCTGGACAACCTGTCCAACGATCCTTGCGCAGGCAGCAACCCCGTCGGCAACGCAGCCCTTTCGGCTGTCTGCGTCGCTCAGGGTGCTCCGGCTGGTGCAGTGGCCGGTGGCCTGATCGGTCAGCCTCCTGCTGGTCAGATCAACGTCACAACCGGTGGTAACCTGAACCTTGATACCGAACAGGCCGAAACATGGACTGTCGGTTTCATCGCACAGCCCGCGGCTATTCCGGGTCTCTCGGTTACGGTCGATTACTTCAACATCAGTGTTGAAGACGCGATCACCTCGCCTGCAATCGGTGACATCATCAACGGCTGTTACAGCGCCGGAAACCTTGATTTTGCCACCAACCCGTTCTGCCAGCTCGTTTCACGTAGCAGGACCACGGGTGAAATCGCCGGTTCGCCCGACGAAGTGCAGGGTCTGTTGCTCAACCTCACCAATCTTGGTGCGTTGCAGACCGACGGTATCGATCTTCGTGTGAACTACGGTACAGACCTCACCAACGATATCAGCCTCGCGCTGAACTTCGAAGGCACGTGGACCCGTGAAAATCGCTTCCAGGCAATTGCCGGCAGCGAAGACTCGGTGAACCGTGACTGCGTCGGGTTCTTCTCGGTGAACTGTAACCCACAGCCGGAATTCGTGTTCAACCAGCGCACCACGCTCAGCTTCTTCGACGAGTACTCCTTGTCGCTGCGCTGGCGTTATCTGTCCAGTCTTGAGCAGGAGCCGCTGGATGCGCTTCCTACGGAGGATGGCGGCCAGGGTCCGGCCTTCATCGGCGAATCGCCGCTGTTCGGTGACGTGAACTTCACGCAAATCCCGGCCGAGAGCTACTTTGACCTGACCTTCCAGTGGGATGTGATCGAAAATGTGCTGTTCACCTTCACGGTGACCAACCTGTTCGACAACCAGCCCGCAATTGTTGGTTCGGACATCGGTTCGACCGCGTTCAACAGCGGTAACGTCTTCCCGTCGACCTACGATCCGCTGGGTCGTCGCTACGCAGCGAGCCTTCGTTTCAGCTTCTAAGCTGTTCCAGATCGTTCAGCGTTTGACGCTGGATACAAAAGGGGGCGGGCCGCGAGGCTCGCCCTTTTTTTTGCGCCCTTTCGTGTAAGGGCCAGCCGTGTTACCTAAGTAGGGAACTCAACAGGAGGATACCCCATGTCTTTCACACTTGTCGCGGCCAGCCTCATGGTCATGCAGGCAGCCGCCGCAGCCACGGCCGAAAAGCCCGGTGAAGAAAAAACGACCGGACCAGAAATCGAAGTGGTGGAGGAAGGGCCGGAAAAGCCGAAGAAGATCACCGACAAAAAGCATCCCGATTATGTGCGCTGCAAAAGTGAAGCCGTCATTGGCTCCCGCGCGAAGCGCAAGCGCACCTGCATGACGAACAAGGAATGGGCGCTGGTGAGCAGAAGAGGCAATGAGGCATCGCGGGACTTCATTGGCGATAATCAGCCGGGGTTTGGCAGGATCCCAGGCCAGAACTGACCGCCAGCGGTTTCCTGAGCGGGACCAAGGCGAAACGCATGACGGGACTTTGCCACTCAGTTTTGATGAATCCGAATCGGGGATCGTCGATGGTTCTCTCTGCGGCTCAGACGCACAGTTGCAATTCATACGCGCCTGTAGGACCGACCAACGCGACGATAAACGAAACTCAGTTAGGATACTTATGACGCTGCTTCGTTCATTCATGCCTGTTGGCGCTTGTATCGCTCTTACGATGCTGGGAACCTCGCCGCTTACTGCGCAGGACAAACGCGCCTCTCAGCCGGAGATCGGCAACAGTCCGATCATTGGCAAGCTGGAGAACTGCACCTCCATTGCCGACAACACCGAGCGACTGGCCTGCTTTGACCGCGAAGTCGGTGCGCTGGTGGGTGCGAGCGGCAAAGGCGAAGTGAAGGTTGTCCAGACAGACGACATCACAGATGCGCGTCGCAGGCTATTTGGCTTCTCGCTCCCGAATATCGGCCTGTTCGGCGACAGCGACGAGGAAGAGGTCAAAGACCTTCGGTCCACGGTCACCAAAGTGCGCAAGGTCTCGAACAACGAATGGCACTTCTGGATCGAAGAAGGCAACGCGAAGTGGCGCGTGAAAAGCACTTCTATCCGCTTCCGGGCGCCCGAGGTTGGCGATG
>JBARXS010000111.1:0-44197 GCA_049647465.1 Erythrobacter sp. | reverse complement strand
GGGGGAGCGGCTATTTTGCTTCGCGATGCAAAGGGCACCTCGGTGCCCGGCGGAAAATAGTAGCTCCCGCGCCGTTGCGCCCCGAAGCCCCGCAAGGGCGAAGCCCGTCCGCCGCCAGACAGGCCATGCACGAGGCAGCAGGTGGGGCAGGTGACGCCATGCGAAAATGTCGGATCAGGACACCAATCGGCTTGCTTACCTTGAGCGGGCTCACATCGGTCAAGCAGTGATCGCCATGTTGGGTGCCGCAGGATTTCGGCATTGCTGTCGGGGAACTTCAGGCTCGCAAGCTGCCCCGTCCCTGTTTCGGATCAGCGACCATCGGTGCTGACAGCCAGCTGGGCCAAGCCCGCGCTCTATCGAGGACGAGCCGATTCCCCAGTCCGGCAAACGACTTACACCCATGATGGCGGGTTTGGCGATGCGGCAGCGCCACCGCGAACGGTGAGCCAGCGCAGGGCCGCAGCGCTCCCGATCAGCATGGCTGCCGCGAGGCTCAGCCCCTGGACGATCAGGCCCTCGGGGAGGAAAGCAAGGGCAAGACCATGCGCCGCATGATAGCCCGCCACTCCGCCGCACAGGCCGAAGCCAGCAACCGGCACGAGTCGCAAAACAGGAGAGCCCGCACCGGCGAGCAGATGAGCGGCGACCAGCAGCAGTGTGGCAGCAGCCAGCCCGGCACAGGCCGCAAGCGTCCAGCCCGCTCCGCTGGCAAAGGTCAACCAAGCGACTGTCCCGCCGCACCAGAGCGGCAGGGCGTAGAGCGAGAGCGAATAGAGCAGGCGCGCTGCCAGCACGGCAGCGACGAGCACGGCGAGGGCGGCAATGACAATCATGGGGCGTCCTTTCATGGCGAACATTCGCCGGACGCACCTCCCGACCTCCTCCACGGTGCTTTTTGCTATGACGAACCAATACAACCATGCGCCTCGATGCACAATGCATGGCGGTCATATCCGAAATGACTTGCTTCAGTATGAGCGCTATTCCTGTTTCCGTTTTTGGGGTGGGGAGCGGAAGGTCCGGTTTGAATAAGGGAAAGCTGGCGCTAGAGTCTCATTCTCCGGCTTTATGCGCTACAACCTGCGACCCATAGAGTTGTCCAGAAATTCTACGGAAAGACTGCGTCGCAGGGTTTGCTTTCGGAGTTGCGACACATGGCGATCGACCAATCTGAGGGTTATGAGGACATTGCCGAGCAGTTCATGACTGCTCGATCGGACATCGGTGCGACGTTTGTGCGGTCCTGGGCAAAAGATAACCTGCGCGCGTCAAGCTCAATCGTAGACGTTGGCTGCGGGTCGGGGGTGCCGATCGCCCAAGCTTTGATCGGCGACGGCTTTACAGTTTTTGGAATCGATGCGTCGCCTACTTTGCTGGCTGCGTTCCGTCACCGGTTTCCTCATTCGCCGAGCGTCTGTGAGGTCGCGCAAGACAGCGCATTCTTTGATCGCCGGTTCGATGCTGCGGTTTCGATAGGTCTGCTGTTCCTGCTTTCCGCCGACGATCAGCGCAACGTCTTCCGGCGGGTATCGAGTGCCCTAAAGCCAAGGGGGCGCTTTCTGTTCACGGCTCCTTGGCAGGTTGCTGAATGGCAGGACGTTCTGACAGAAAGACAATCAAGGTCGCTCGGCAAAGACGAGTATAAACGCCTCATGCAAGAGTCAGGGTTGCGCCTCGTCGACTGCCACGAAGACGAGAATCATTTCTACGATGCGATCAAGATGAACGAGTGATCGATCATGGTGAACGGCCGGAGTTGGGAACTGACGAACCCTTTCGGGGCGTCCGGCTTTGGGTCGTTTTCAGAATGTCGTCTTTCGGCGAGCAGCCAAACGTCACGATGCACAATGCGCGCGGCGGGGATCATCCCGCTGCCCGCATTGTGAAAAGCGCTGGGTCAGGCCGCGAGCGGCTCGGCCTCCGGCGTGTCTTGATGGTCGTCCGAAGCGGCTCCCGCGCCTTCCGGTTCGTCCTCCTCGCCTTCGACCAGCCAAGCCGCGCGCTTCGCAGCCGATACGCTCGGCACCCCGCCGCGTGTCGTATAGGCAGCAGGCGGGAAGGCCATCCAGCGCGGCACCCAGCGCTCGACCTTTGGCCGCTCGTTTGCGCCGGTCAGATGATCGGAGATAAGGCCTTTGAGGGTCGCGCCTTTCTCGGTCACATTGGCGCTGGCCACCGCCTCGCCGCCGACCTCGCCCAGCAGCGCAACCATCACCTCCTTGTCGCGCAGCAGAGTGAAAAAGGCCTCGTCGGCCTGCCAGCAATCGGCCATGTCCACGCCCATATGCTGGCCGCAATATTCGACGGCCTCGCTGCCGATGGCGAGGGTTTCGGCCATGATCAGTGCGAGCACCTGCATGACCTCGCCATCTTCCAGCTTGAGCAGCCGGTGCAGGATCGGAATAAGGTCGCTGCCGTAGCGGTCCTGACACAGCGCCTCGCGGCTTTCCTCGAAACCCAGCAAATCGAGCATGGTGCGGCGACGTTCGGCCAAAGCCTTGGTCGCGGGGCTGGCGGCAAGGCTCTCCGCAATATTCTCGTTGCGGCTCGCTCTATCGGCAGGCCGAATGCTCCACAGCGGCGAACCGGCTATCGCATGGGCGACCATGACGCGCAGCGCCAGCGTCGGCGCGGTCGAGAGCCGCTCGGCAACCGCAGCATGGCGATGGAGGTCGATATAACTGGCCAGCGTCGAGGTCAGTTCGGGCCGCGCGGGCTTGGCGTCTCCGTCCTCGCCGCGCGCACGGCGCTCCGCCGCCTGCGCCTCGCGGCGGCTGATAAAGCCTTCGTGGAACACCGCCTCGCCATTGGCGCGGCACTGGATATAGACGCGCCCGCCCTTGCGCTTGGAAGCGTGTTCATACTCCCAACTGGCGAAATGCTCGTTGGGCGCGACGATCACGACATCGGCCCAGCCTGCTTCGAGATAGTCGGCCTTGCGCGCATCGACTGCGGCCATCTGCGCTTCCCAAAAGGCATCGCTGTCGGCAAAATAGCCATCCTCGCCAAACAGATCGGCAACGATCTGGCCGGAATAGCTCTCAAGGTCGAACAGCGCGACACCGGTCGCAATCGATGTGCCGCCAAACAGCCAGCCCTTTAATTGACCGCCGCGCGGGGCATAGGCCTCCGCGTCTTCGAACAATGCCAGCCATGCCTTTTGCTGCGCCTTGCTGGCGAGCGTCAAATGGCGGACGGTCGCGGCATCCACTTCCTCGGCGCGGTAGGCCTCGCGGATGCGGGGCAGCAGATTGCCGAGCGCAAGGATGCGCTTCACCTGCAATTCGGTGAGCGCGAAGGTTGCGGCGATGTCCTCGACGCTGCGGCCTTCCTTCACAAGGCGGGTGAAGCTCTCCCATTGGGTGACCTCGTCAGGGTCCTGCCGCAGCAGGTTCTCGATCATCGAGATTTCCAGCGCTTCGGCATCATCACCTTCGCCGATGACGATGCACGGCAGGCTGCGCTCCTCGCCGCATTCCTTGGCGGCTTCGACGCTCGCGAAATAGCGGCGCTTGCCTGCCAGTATCTCGAAATGATCGGGCTTGCCATTTGCCCGCACGAACAGCGGCGAAAGCACGCCGCGCGCCTTCACCGAAGGCAAGATATCGCGGACATCGGGGGCCTTGCGCCCGCGCCGCATATTGATGGGGGAGACCGAAAGACGGTCCAGCGGAATATGGTCAAGCTGCATGATAGTGACTCCTTGAATAATCTCTTGGATAGGGTGGCCCCGCCCTCCGGTCGGGGGCTTGGGAGGCGGAAGGCGGGGCCGGTGTGTCCCGCATCGAAGGGAGGGTCCGATGCGGGCATCATTCGCCGGTTGGGGCTACGGCGGTGAACGGCTTCGCCCCGACTCTCCGGCGCGCGCCAACGCCGCTGCCGCGCGGGTCAAATGGTCGGGGTGCTCGGTGATCTGGCCGCAAAACCGCGCCGCCTCGGCATAGACCGAGAGCGGATGCTCGGCGGCAAAACTCAGGTCGCGCTCAATCCGCAAACCTAGCGGCAGGCGCACCGAGGCGATTTCTGACAGGCTTGCGCATCCCAGTTCAGGGAACCCGAAACCAAGATCGCACAGGCCGAACAAAGTATCGCCGTCGCTGCCGAGTTCGCTGAACAGCCAGGTCGCCGCGCCCACAGGATTGGAGAATTTGACGAGGGGCACATGGTCGGCCTCGCAAAGAGCATGGGCCAGCAGGCGCTCGCGCAGATGTTGGGTAAGAAGGTCCATCGCATCGCCTCCGGTCAAAACATTTCGAGCTGGTTGCGGGCATTGGTGTCGAACAGCCCGTGATTGGCGAGAACGCCAAGCCGCTCACCCAGCGTGACCGGCGCAACGCCGGGCACCAGCGTCTGCGCACCGGCCTCGGTTTGCTCGGCTTCGAAGGCGCGCGGCGGCGCGTTGGGATCGTTTGCCCTGCTCATGCCGCCTGCTCCCGCTCGCTCGGCTGACAATGCAGCAGGAACTCGGCTGACTTGCTCGCCTGACTGGCCGCGCGGAAGATTACGCGGTTGTCGGCGCGCAGCACTGCCAGCCAACTACCAAGGTAATCGGCATGACGCACTGTCGGCTCGATGCCGAGCGCGGCGCACAGGAAAGCCGAGGCCAGTTCGGCGACCAGTTCTTCGCGCGCATAGGGCGCAGAGCCGAACCGTCCGGTCTGGTCGCGGCCTAGCCGCGAGCCGTGACCGGTCCAGTGGCCCAGCTCGTGCAGAGCGGTGCGGTAATAGTCGATCTGGTGATGAAAGGCCGGTTGCGGCGGCACCATCACGAAATCGCCCGATGGCGAATAATAGGCCTGCGCCCCGCCAATGCGGAAGTCCGCGCCCGTGGCGGCGATCAGGTCTTCGGCTGCGCGGTGCAATTCGCGTTCGGGCAAAGGCGCTGGCTCGGTCACCAGCCCCTCGGGCAGTCCGTCGCATTGCGCGGCATTGAACACGGTAAAGCGCTTGAGGAAGGGAATCGAGCGCACTTCCTCGCCGCTCTCTCCCTGCTCGTGCCCTTGGCCGTCGCACTCGTCTTTCGGGGTGAAGCGGTCGGCATAGAACACCGTGCGCCCGCGCTCGCCCTTGCGAACGCAGCCGCCAGCGGCCAGCGCTTGGCGAAAGGTCAACCAATCCTGCGACGGATAGCCGCCCTCGATGACAGCGCCCCACAGGATTAACACATTGATCCCAGAGTAAGCCCGCTTGGTCACCGCATTGCGCGGCAGGCCGGGAGAGGCCTTGGCCTTGCTCCACGGCCTGACCCAAGGAAACACGCCTTCCTCAAGCTGGGCGATGATTGTCTGCGTGACCTCGTCATACAGCGATGCGCGGGAACCATTTCCGCGCGCGGCGCTGCGCGCCGCCCCTCTACGCCTGCCACCCGCACTACCCTTTGAAACCTTACGCGCCATTGCTCGCCTCCCGAACTGCCCAAATCCGCACACCGGCCCCCGGAAGGGGCGGGGTGGGCGGTGACAGCGACCAGAAAGGTGCGGGGCGGACAGCCGCACCCGCATGACGCGAATGGCTGCCTGTTCAGCCAATGCTGTAAGGGCTGCAATGCAATGGAAGACCCGGTCCCTTCAGGGCCGGGTTGCGGCTGGCCGAACCGTGCCTAGACGGGAGCGCCGCCCACCCCGCCGCTTCCGCGGGCCGACACCCACAACGCCGGCGCGCAGTGATTGTTGCGTGACTTCCGGGGCCGTGAAATGTTCCATTTTACTCGAAATCACGTCCGCGCGCCGTCCGCAGCAACCTGCACATGCCGCCAGTCAGGGCCGAGCGATCAGCGAGGTTCCCAAGACATGAAATGCGCACCCTGAATGGAGGCGGGTGCTGCAAGTGCCGGGATCGGCCGCCCCGGCGGGGTCTGTCGTCGAGCAGGCCGATCCATGCAGGCTTTGAAGCTGCAATCAGAGTGCGCGCGGGGCCCAGAAACGGAAAGTCGCGCCCTCAGGAGCAGGCCGCAAGGCCTGCGGGACAGAGCGCGTCACCAGCCCCGCTCCGCTTCACGGGGCGTTGCGGGGTGTCCCCGCAGAAGGGGTAGCCGGAGACTGCAAAGCGGCTCCGGCTCAGGGGAAGGCCTTCCCCTCTCTACCATTGCCAATGCGCAGGAATAAACTAAGCCGGGTTACACGAGGTTGTCAGAGCATATAATTCATCATATATGAACACTTGAATGCTAATTTGCATCATATATGGATGGTTGTTGATGAGCTCGCCCAAATCGAAAAGCGCCCTGAATCAGTTGGGTAAGGACCTGCGCAGCGCCCGCCTGCGCAGGGGCATCTCGGTTGCCGATCTGGCAGCGCGCGCCGGCACATCCACCAGCACCATAGCACGGCTGGAAAAAGGCGATGCCGGCGTCGGTATCGGTACGCTGAGCGATATTCTGGTGGTGTTCGGTCTCGTTGACCGGCTGGCCGATCTTGTCGAAATCCGCAAGGATGATCTGGGTCTGGCGCTTGATGCCGAACGCCTGCCCCAACGCGGCCGTTCTTCGGCGGGCGCCAGAAAGAAGTCAGCGGGAAGCAAGAGCGCGGGCAGCGGTGAGCGTGACGATTTGGATCAGGACGGGGTGGCGTTCTGATGGCCGATTCTTCCGCGCAAGTGGTGCTTGGCGAAACGCCGACGCCGGTTGGAAAGCTCCGCTTCACCCAATCCGGCCCACGGCAGTTCTCGACCTTTGCTTACGATCCGGAATGGACCGAAGGCCGTCAGGCTTTTCCAATCGAGCCAGCATTGCCGCTCGAAGGAGGTCCGTTTCACACCTCGGGCAAACCGGGCCACATGCGTGATGCCTTGCCGGGTGTGTTCTCGGATGCGGCTCCGGATGACTGGGGCCGCCGCCTGCTCGAACGCGCCTATGGCAATGGCCTTTCCGAATTCGAGTATCTCACGCTGTCCGACGACATGTGCCGACAGGGTGCCCTGCGGTTTCTGAGCGACGACGGAGAAATTATCAGGGGCAATGCCACCGATGCCGTCCCGCGGCTGGTCGAGCTTGAAAGCATCACGGCCATCGCCCGTGCCTATGAGCAAGGGAAGGAAATCTCGGCAGAAGAGATGCAGGCGCTGGCGGGTGCCGGTGGATCAGGTGGCGCGCGCCCCAAGGCCAATGTCCGCGACGGGGACGCACTGTGGCTCGCCAAATTTACCTCTGTGCATGACCAGCGCCCTATCGAGCGGGTTGAGGTGGCGACACTTCGACTTGCCCGAGCCTGTGAAATCCGCACACCTGAAGTCAGACTGGAACTGGACGACTCGCCATTTCCGGTCGCCCTGATCGAGCGCTTTGACAGGCGTGGAAGCGCGCGCATTCCCTATATTTCTGCACGGACGGCGCTGGGCAAGCCCGGCACCGAGTTTGGCTCCTACACAGAAATCGTCGATTTCATGCGCGGCCATGCGGCAGACGCGAGGGCCGATTTCACAGAACTCTACCGGCGACTGATCTTCACAATCCTGGTTTCGAACAAGGACGATCACTTGAAAAACCACGGCTTCCTCTACGTAGGGAACGGTCAGTGGCGATTATCGCCGGTCTTCGACGTCAACCCGGCGCCCGACCGCAATCCGCATCTGGAGACGGCGATCATGGAAGGCGGCGTCCACGACCGATCAATCGCGCTCGCGCTTGAAGCGTCTCCGTTCTTCGAGATCACCGAGGATGATGCGCGCCGTATGATCCGGGAGCTAGCGGAAGCGATTGCCGAAAATTGGCGCGAGTTGCTGCGCGAAGTGGGCGTTTCTGGTAGTCTGGCAAAAGGCTACGAGCCTGCCTTCGTGCACGAACAATCTGATGCGGCGCTGGCGCTGTAATAGGGGATCAGTTGCCCGACTCTTGTGAGCCGCCGCTATGGCGATCAAAACTTCGCAAGCAGAGTTCGTGCGACGCGGCTCATTTCGCGCAACAGGCTGACTTCGCTCACCCAGCTCTCGAACGCACACGACCTCAAGTGGCTGGTCTTGGATAGCAACGCCATAGCAGACCTCGCAGGCATCGCTGAGATCCCATGGCTTCGCTGGCTGTAAGTTACCAGCAATGACTTTGACGATGGCGACCGAACCGAAATCTGCGTGCTGGCGGAACGTATTGAGGCAAGTGGCGGCTTCGCAAATTTCGCACCGCGGACAGAGCCATCGACGAGCGTGAAAACTCGACGCGCTCGCGCGCATAGTTCTGCGACTGGCGGTATAGCGGGAGGTGCTCGGCGAACTTGGCAACGATGACATGCGCCAGCAGGCCGGGCCGGGCGCGGCCGCGTGGAATCGGCAGACAGTGCGCAGGTGCCTAGCTGATTACATCGCAGCATGTGCAGGCAAGCCTAAGGCGGACGTAGCGCACCACGCGGAAGCTTTGTTCTTCAGTTACAAGCCCATCTCTGCGAGCGCTGAAACTTCAATGTTTGAGGTTGGAGGAGGCTGCCAAAGCACGTTCGATGTACGCTCGTGCATGAGCAATCTCGATTGCCGAATTTGTCGAATTGATCAACAGAACGATTGGCAATGGGTCGTTGGAGTCTGGGCGATAGATCATCGCCGAGACTGACAAGACACCTGGATCGTCCCCCAAAACGCCGTCCTTCTCCATCATGTCCGGTTGGTTGCGACCGATACCGATGCCTAGTGTGCGCATTTCATCGAATGAGGAATACAAGCTGTCTTCTCTTAAGACCCTGCCGTCACGATCAGCAACGCTGCCGAGCAATCTGGCCAGCCCCACAGCTGAGATATACCATCCACCCGAGCCGCAGCGATCGTAGCTCTGCCCCCAATCTTTGCCCGGCTGGTTGCCAGGGTAGATGTAGGATAGCGCATAGGCCTTACCTTCGGGGTTGCAGGTTGCGTCGACATCCAGTGGCTGAAACACTTTGCGTTGGATCAGCCGCTCGAAGGCGCGGGCATATGTTTGCCCCGGCACTTCGCCGTCTAGAAGCAGGTTTGCATCAGCGACTTTGGGCAACAGAATTCGAAGCAATTCGCTGTTATAGTTTGTATAACAGTACCCTTTGCTCTGCGGAGCAATTGCGACAGTAGCACTTGAACCTTGAAGGTTTTCACATCCGCCAGAGGCACGGGGGTCCACGTTTTGCGTGAAAAACTCCTTCAAGTCGGCGTAGGGTTTGGGGCCATTTCCGAAGGCACGAACACCGCTCGTCTGGGTAATGAGCTGCGCAAAGGTGATCGATGCTACCGACGGATCGACATCCCAGTCTTCCGGAAAATATTGGCCAATCGGCTCGTGAATGCTCAGGGATTGCTCTTGCAGAACAGCCATCGTTCCGATCGCAGTGATCCACTTCGATACGCTCGCCACGATCATTGGCGTTTCGGCCGTAAATTCCATCTGCCGTCCGTCCGCCGCAGTGCGTGCAAAGCCGCCCGCGCCAGTCACCTCGCTGTGAGTTCCCAGAGCGAACGCATACCCGACAACCTCGCCGTCGACTTCGTTCTTAAGCTCGTAGGCAAGCTGTGTGGTTTGCTCCGACTGCTGTACCACAGACGGCGTAGCGCAGGCCCCAATCAGGAGCATAAATGAAGCGAGAATTGTGAATTTCAATAATGGCATGGCTCTTTTTCCAAATCATAAGTCTTGCTCCAACGACAGCTGCCCGGTCTACTTGCCTGCGAAAGGTCAGAATGGGTTCACGGCCGACCGGCTGCTTTTTTTTCAGGCCGAAGCGCCATGCAGTTGAGGGTATGTCCACCACCATGGGTAGCCAGTCTCACCCAAGACCAACCTGACGATTTCGGGAAAAATGATTTCGGCCCGGACGCTGTTGGCGAGCAGGACCACGCAGCGCTGATCGTCCTGCTCGCAAATCACAATATTACCGGTCCAGTCATTATGACCGCCCTTTGCGAAATAGCGCCCATCGGGCCCTTCCCATATCTCAACCCCCAACCCGGCGGATAGGTCAATCGCCGCGCTGCGTGGAGCCGCGGTTGGGACATAAGGCAAGGTGGGAAACTTCTGCGCGGTGCGTATCGGAAACTGTCCGCCGATCCATTCGGCGCGCATTGCTGCGGAGAGCCCCTCGCCGGCCAGCATCCCGCGCCACATCCGTGCCTGGTCGGCAATCGTGGTGTCCATTGAACCCGACGCGCTGACATTACTGCGCTCATCATGCGGCTCGAACGAACCGTCCATTGCATATCCGTCAGCCAGATTGCTGGCGAAATCTTCACGCCACTGCATGTCTGTGCGCGGCATCTCGAAACGATCGAAGACCCGCGCCTGCATCTCCGCTTTGACGTCCAGCCCGAGGCCTTCTTCGAGCATGAACTGGAGAAGATAAAATCCCTCTCCGGAATAGGCGTAACCTTGTCCCGGCGTGAAGTGGAATCTGAGGTCCATATCCGGCTCGAGGAACCGCAGGTTTGCAAGTCCGGTCGTGTGGGCCAGCATCATTCGCGGCGTTAGTGATCGCCAGTCCTCATCGCCTTGCAGGGAGTTCCAGTCCTCATATTCCGGCAACGGCTTTTCGAGGTACTCGCTGATCGGCCGATCGAGATCGACTACCCCCTCATCGACCAATTGCAGGACCATATAAGCGAACGCCGCCTTGGTAAGGGACGCGCCATACATGATTGTGTCGGTCTCAAGCGGCAGGGCCTGTTCGACATTGCGAAAACCATACGCTTCGAGATGTGAAATCCTGTCGCCTTCAATCACGGCAACCGCCAGGCCTTTGACATCATGAGACGCCATCAGCCCTTCGATCTTGGTATCGAGCTCAGGGCCGGTCAGTATCTTTGGCGCATCGTGCAAATCCCCCATTGAACTTGGCTCGCCCCCTTTAATGGCGCATCCTGCAACAAGAAGCGCCAATGCCAGTCCAGCCAGTTTCACATCCAATTCCTTTCCCAAAAAAACCAAGCCATCGAGCGAGGCGGTTCGAAGTCGCGGCCTGCGTCAGCAGGAGTCGCATCTGCGTGGGCCAGACATACTCACTGGTCACGGATCACGCCATTCGTGGCGATGGCTTCAACGGCTTTCTTGTAGGACGTGCCCACCGCCAGCGTCGTCCCGCAGTCGAGCCCGACTTCGAATTTCCCATTGCCCTTGCTGCGAAAACTCCGGATCGCCGACTTGTTTACGACGTGGGATCGGTGAATTCGAATGAAGTGTTCCCCACCCAATTGCCGGGTGAGCGCACCAATGGTGTAGCGCAGATGAAGCTTCTTTTGCGTGGTCGCGATTTCAACGTAGTCCCGATCCGCGCTGGCATACCGGATATCGTGCGCAGATACGCGCAACCGTTCTTCACCGCAGCGGAACCAGAAGTCCTTGTCGGCCAGGACCGGATCACGCTGCGCCTCGAGCGTCTTAACAATATTCAAAAAGCGCGCTGCGCGTTCTTCTGACGCTTGAAGGCGGATTCGATCTCGCGCTCTGTTCAAGGCGGTTTCCAGTCGCTCGGTCGAGAACGGTTTGAGCAGGTAGTCGATCGCGCCATGGTCAAAGGCCTGGACCGCATAGCTGCCGAACGCAGTCACGAAGATGATTTCGGGCATTGACGCGAGTTCGAGGATTTTGCTTGCCACGTGAAAACCATCACCATCGGGCATTTCGATATCCAGCAGCACGACCGACGGATTCTCGCGTTCAATCGCAATCAATGCCTCCGCGCCACTGGAGGCCTCGCCGACGATTTCGACACCCGCGATCCCTGAAATTGCGGTCACGAGGCGGCTGCGAGCCAACCGCTCATCATCAACGATCAGCGCTCTAAGCATCACGGCCTCGCGCGTACGCGATCCAAATCGCCACCATCACGCCGGTGGGTTTGTGCGGGGTTACCGTCATTCGCGCCCTTTCGCCATAGATCAGCTGCAACCGCCGCTTCAGATTGCGCAAGCCCGTACCGGTGGTTTGCGGTGTGCTGGTCGCCAGGCCCGGACCGTCATCTGTGACCCGGATCGACAGGTCGCCGTCCGCCAGAACACACGACAAGCTTACATGGATCGGCCGGTTGACCTTGGCGACAGCGTGTTTGACGATATTTTCGATAACAGGCTGAAGCAGGAACGGCGGCACCCTGAAGTCCCTGGCATCATCGTCGATATCGAATTCCACCTGCAATCGCAGTTCGTAGCGCATCTGCTCGATGTCGAGGTACTTTTGCAGGCTGCCCAATTCCTCTTCGAGAGGCACCAGCTCGTCCGCATTGGAATCCAGCGAGAAGCGGAGGAAGTCACTCAGCATCAGCACAGCCTTTTGGGCATTCTTGGGATCGTCTTCCGCAATCAGGGCCGAAATCGAATTGAGAGTGTTGAACAAGAAGTGCGGGCTGAGCTGGTGCCGCAGCGTTGCCAGCTGCGCATCGCGCGCCGCCCCCTCCCGTTCCAGAAGAAGGCGCTGTTGCGCAGCCAACTGGCGCCCATAGTGAATGGCGACGAATCCGATGAAGGCCGAACTGACTATCGGACTGTCATAGATGATCCCGTTGCGAAACAGCGGTAGGAACGGCGCCCCTTCAAGCGATGGGTAAGGCGGGAAATAGAGGTAGATGCTGACGCCGACCGCCGCATGCATCAGAAGAGTGGAAACCGCGATCAGAAACACAGTCGGCCATCTCGGCAACGTCATTTGTTCAAGTGCGGCAAATACCAAGATGCCAGCAAGAAAACTCAACACAGCCGAAAAGGTGTAGGCCGCAATCCGCTGAAGCAGATCGGCAGGCAGGCCGCTTTCAAACAGCGATATCCCTACATAGATCAGCAGAAAGCCGATCCACACTGCAGTGCTCACCAGCGCCAGAGGTCGATAAAGTGACGTGTCGATCATGCGCGGGCAGGGCTCCGGCCTTTTTGTAGCGTTATGCACCAGCGCCCCAGCGCCAACTGAACGATGGATGACTGGCGGCAAGCGAGCCAGCATCGTTGCCCGATCCGTCCGGCGAATGCCAACCCCTCCGTCGCAAGGTTTCGGGGTTTGGTCGCACGGTGTGGCGCTGTGCTCATGCCCGATCCGCAAAAGGCCGGGCAGTCATGGGATGGCTGCGCCGCCAATTTTTCGAGCGCAAGCGATTTGATCGCCTGGAAGGGAGCTTTCGTCGCGGTGATCGTCGACCGTGCCCGATTTCGTCGCTGATCTTTGCGGCTTCCTCGCATCGCGTTTTGAGAAGCGCCCCGAGCGGTTGATCGTGTGCTCATTCCGGATCGGCGCGCGGCCGATCCGCTACCAACTTTAGGGGGACGTAATGAAGAAGACCGTTCGATTTTCCACCGCCCTGTGCGCCAGCATGGCGCTCTATTGCCAGGCAGCGAGTGCGCAAAGCGCGCTTGAGGAAGCGCCCGATCCGCCGACCGGAATTGTCCCCGATCAGACCATAGGCAGCCAGTTTTCCGGCGACGCAGATGCGGAGATAATTGTGGAGGAAGGCACCTTGGTCGTCCCCACACCATTTTTTCCGGGTTTCGATTTTGGCGTCTACATCGACGGCCCGAACAGTCGGATTGTCCTCGAAGACGGTGCCCAGGTTAGTGCCGAAACCGCTTTCGGCTTTGGTCTCGTCTCCACGTCAGGTGGCGGCACGATAACGATTTCGGGCGATGTCATCGCCACCGGATTTCAGGGCGGGGGCGTGTTCGTTCAGGCGGGCGCACCAAACATTGTGAACCTGACCCAGACTGGGGTTGTGTTCACTTCCGGATTCCAAGCAGCCGGGATCCAGGCTTTCGGCTCTGGCGATGTCGTCAACATCGCAGGCCGTGTGCAAACCCAAGGCATCGAAGCATCGGGCGTGCTGGTTGGACGAGGTGACGGAATTCGTGTGAATATTGGAGCCACCGGACAGGTTCTGGTTGAGGGTGATTTCACGCCCGGGCTTTCCACCATCGTGAACGGCAACGAACGCGACATCCGCTTTGATAATGCGGGACTCGTCCAAAGCTTCGGCAACGCCGGGCCCGGGATCGTGCTCGGAATACCAGGCTCAAGCGCGCAGAACAGCGGAGTGGTTGCTACGCTCGGCGACGGTTCGCCAGGCGTGCTGATGCTTCAGAGTAACGTGAGCCTCGCCAACAGCGGCACCATCCTGACTTCGGGCGGTACTTTCGACGCCAATATCGAGGAGCTGGTCGGCCTTGTCACAGCAGGCACCGGCGTCACTGCGACGACGGTTCCGTCCGCCGGGGTTTTCATCGCCAATGGCGGTATCCAAGTGACCAACATCGGATCGATCACCGCCACGAATGGCCCCGGCATATTCACCAGCGCGGATTTCGCAGCAGTCACCAATGCGGCACCAACCGGAGCGGGCGACGTGTCGCTGCCGATCTCCATCATCAACACCGAAAGCGGCAGGATCGAAGGCGGCACCGCAGCAATCCAAGGCAGCGCGTTAATCGAACAGGTGAGCAACTCCGGAACGATTGTCGGAGACGTGTTGCTCGACGAAGGAGATGACAGCTTCACGCTCGCGCTGGCTACCGGCAGCGTAGACGGGATAATCGACGGAGGCGGCGGGGCGGATGCCCTTATCCTGTCCGGCAATGGCGAATTCAATGGGGCGACGCAGCGCGGCTTCGAAAGCTTGACCCTCACTGGAACCGGGGACCAGATCCTTTCGGGCAACTTCGGTGTGTTCGAGACCCTGGTGGCAAACGCCGGGGTCAGCGCAATACTGGGCGACGATGGGACAATAGTGGTGGCCAGCGGCGCAACCTTCGATGCAGGCAGCGCTTTGCGCGGCACCGGCACGATCGGCGGCGATGTGACCAGCGGTGGTGTGATCGATCCGGGAGGAGCAGGAAGCGCTGCACCCGGGACGCTGACGATCGGCGGAGACCTTGCGCTTACCGATGGAAGTTCGCTCGTCATTGGCCTCAATTCGGGCATCGCTGATCGTCTCGTGGTGGGCGGCAGCGCGGTGATCGCTGGAACGATTGCGATTGCGGCCGAACCCGGCACGAATTTCGGACTGTTCCCCGATAGTATCGTGGTGGTGCAGACCGGCGCCGGAGTGACCGCGAGCACCCTGCAGGCTCAGACCTTTAACGAAGGCGTGCTGACTCTGATTGCGACGCCCACGATCAGCGGCAACGATCTCGTCCTCGGTCTGTCGGTGACTTCGGGATTCGCGGATATCCCCGGGCTGGACGCGAACGGATCGGCCGTGGGTCGCGGGCTGGATGCAAGTTTTGCGGCTTCACCTGCGACAAGCGATTTCCGGGCGGCTTTGGGCGTCCTCAGTCCCGTCGCATCAGCGGCGATCTATGACAGCCTTTCGCCAGAATTCTATGACGCGGCAACGCGCGCCGGGGTGCTGATCGCCGATCGCGGAGCCGAGATGGTGTTTGACAGGATCGCCGCGAACGGCACCGATCGCAAAGCCGGTCTATGGGCGGCGCTCAGCACCCAATCCTTTGATCGCGGCGGCGCAGATGTGTTCGGTTATGAAATCGATCAGATCAATGCAGCTGTCGGTTTTGACTTCAAGCTGGGAACGCTCGTGGCCGGCCTTGCCGGGACCTATGGCGATGCCGACTTGGAGGTTTTGTCAAACGCCGGTGCGGATGCAGGCGGTGTCGATGCGCTGGGATTGATGGCCTATATTTCGACCGCCAATGCCGCCGGGTTCAATCTCGCTGCAACCGCAGGATATCACTTCGTCGATGCTGAAACGCAGCGAAGCACAAACCTGTCAGGTATTGACGGGACATTTGGCGCGGATTTTGGTCGTAACGTCTTCGGCGCGGAATTGCAGGGATCGTATACATTACCGCTGGGGAAAAAGCTTTCCTTGACGACTGGCCTGGGCCTTGATTTTCTCGCAATGGAGAGCGAGGCGTTCGACGAGGCAGGAACAGGCGAGTTCGCGTTGTCGGTCAATTCGCGTTCCTACGAAGAGATTGGTGGAACCGCTGCGCTCGATCTGATTGGACAGTTCGGCAATAGTAATGCGCGCATTCAGCCGTTCCTAGGCGGATTTGTTCGCAGGGTGCTGAGCGATGCTCCGCCGCAATTCATCGGCAGCTTCCTCGCTACGCCTGCTGCGAGCTTTACCGTCGCGGGCTCACTCGATCGCACCGAATATGGCCTTAACGCCGGTATCGGCGCGACCATCCTAGATGGTGGTGCCACCATCAGCGTCGGCTATCGAGGCCGCTTCTCGGACAATAACAATTCCCACCAAGGGGCAATCCAACTGTTCGTGCCGATGTAGTGTTCGGGGGTCGGCAGATGCCGGCCCCTCTCGCGTCGGATCGAGTCCAACCAATTTGATCGAGCCTCCGCGGTACAATTCGAACTGTTGCAGAAGCATTGACGACTGCGCTTTAGCGTACCAATACACCAACACACAATGCAGACCCAACGGGCGACGGTTGGTTGATGCTTCGGGAGAGATGCAAGTGACGCCACCAAACGAATTATTCGCCGCGGTCATTCTGGCTGTCTGCGCCGCGACTGGTCCAGCCAATGCTGCAGAACCGCGCCAGGTCGCCGAAACCGAAGCGTCGGTTGCTTCAGATCTGGCCGCTCTCGACGCAACGCTGTTCAAGGCAGCATTCGTCGACTGCGATATGCCCGTTGTTCAGGCGCTACTGGCCGAAGACCTTGAATTCTATCATGATCGCGACGGCCTCTCCTACACGTCGGCAAGCGGGTTTGTCGCCGATGTATCAAGGGGCTGCGCCACCGGTTCGGCGGGCGGAAAACGGGTGCTGGTCCCCGGCAGCATGACCACGCACATGATCGGAGATTTTGGCGCGATGCAGATCGGTCGCCATGAATTTCACGAAGTCTTTCCGGACGATTCCAGTATCGCCCGCGAAAGGGGCGAATTCATGCATATGTGGCAACGCTCGCCAACCAGTCAGTTCGGTTGGCAGATCACGCGGATTATCAGCTATGATCATGAGGGCGCTGAGCCTGCAAACGCCGCTGTTTCCGATCAGGCTGTCCTGCGCCGAACACTTGCCGAACAGCTTCCCGGATGGCTTGCCACCTACGATGTGCCCAGTGCATCAATAGCCTATATCGAAAACGGTGAGATCGCTTGGACATTTGCCGCAGGCGAAGCAGAGCCGGGCATGGCAGCGACACCGGATACACTTTACAATATCGCTTCAATGACCAAGCCTCTGGTTGCGGAAACCGTAGTGAGGCTGGCCGCTGACGGAGCCATTTCGCTGGATGAAAGCATGGCTGGTGCATGGGTCGATCCCGACCTCCGGGATGATCCGCGACACGCGCTCCTTACGCCCAGAATGGCGCTGACGCATCGGACCGGTCTTCCCAACTGGCGCTACCAGACCGGTGATGTGCTGGCGTTCCAGCACGATCCTGACACGCAGTTCGGCTATTCCGGCGAAGGCATGCAATATGTCGCCCGCTTTGTCGAAGCAAAGCTGGACACGCCGCTCGAAGAACTGGTTCAGCGCATGGTACTAATTCCGTCAGGAATGGCAGAGACAACCTTCACCGACCAGTCGTGGCTTGATGGGCGAATTGCCATGTCCCGCGATGGCTCTGGCGAATGGGGCTATGCTCCGCGTCGGGAAACCTGGAACGCGGCCGACGACGTTTGGAGCAGCGCAGCGGATTATGCCAGGTTCATGGTCTGGGTCATGACGCATCCTGTCAGTGATGCGTCGCCTCAAGACTATTGGTTGCCCCAGGAAAACCTCGCCGGCAACATTTGTGGTGAGGGCCGGCTGGCCCCGGATGTCTGCCCGAAAAGCCTCGGTTTTGTGAGCGGTTGGAGCATCTACGTTACAGCCGACCACACGATAGTCATGCACGGCGGAGCCGATGATGGCGAGCGGACGCTCGGATTCTTCGATCCGGTTTCCGGAACCGGGGCCGTCATCTTCACAAACGGCGCCAATGGGCAAAAAGTCATCCGCGACACCGTGAAGATGCTGTTTCCTGACCCCAGCTTTGCCGCATTCATGGTGTTGCAGGCGGGTGGATAGAACCACCGCAATCTCAGCCTTGGCTTCGGCAAACGTGAAAGAGTGGAATCGGAAGTGACCATCTTATATTATGCAGCCGGTGCTATTTTCGGACTCGCGGTTCTATTGCCTTTCCGAAAGGCTACTGAGCAAACACTCACCGAAAACGGGTACGTGTCTCTGGTTTCGATGCTCATGATTTACCTCGGCGCCCATCTGGTGAATGGCGAACTTTCCCGCGTTACGGCCGAAGTCATTTTTTCAATGATTACCGTCGGCTTTGCTATGGTTTGCCGATTCAAATGGCCTGTTGCGGTCGGAATCCTGATTTTGCTCCATGCATTCTATGATTTTACATTCGGCTACGAATCCGGGATTGCGAATTGGTATCCGCCAATGTGCGTTGGTTTTGATGTTATTGTCGGATCGGGGCTGATTGTCTTGATCCTCCAGAAACAATGCAACGCGACGTAACTCCTACACAGCAACAAGATTATAAATCCAAATGCAGGCGCAATTGTACTTGCGATAAAGTGCCAAACTAAGGCGATTCTGAGTGCCCATTAGTAAAATGCGACGTTTTTCGATGTTTCTGCTTTGCCCCATCGCCTGGTATGCGCTGGTCTTCGCAGCGGACTTTTTTATCATGACAGGGCTTGGTCTTGAGAATGGCGCTCGCTTCGCGCTTCTCGGGCTGGTGCAATTTTTTCTCGGCGGCGCGCTCATCCTCGCAGCGCTTCGTATTGCGGGCATCACACCGTCCGGTGTAGGCCTAAGAACCGAAAAGCTCGCCTCGGACATAGTTACAGGTCTTGCGATCGCAACTGTGTTCGCCTTGCTGCAATTTCTTTGGATCATTCCTGCTACCGGGGGCGCTGACCGGAGCGATGTTGTCGCCAACGCTGCGCAAATCGGGTCAACCTATCCAAGCCTGTTCGGTATGCTCGTTCTTGCCCTGCTCGGAGCAACCAGCGAGGAGCTGCTTTTTAGAGGGTTACTGCTCGGCGGGATCGCGACTTCTGTGGGAGGCGGCATCCGCTCAAAAGTACTCGTCACGGTAATCGTCGTCGCCCTATTCGCTTTGGGGCATGGCTATCAAGGTTGGGCCGGCATCATCGATACTGGCCTCTACGGCGGACTCTTATTGAGCCTGCTCTATTGGTGGCGAAATATGCGGCTTGCAGCGCCCATCGCTGCACATGTGGGGTGGAACGTGATCGCGATTATCATGATCTTCGCCTACTATTGAATGCGCTGATCAGCGATTGCCTCAGCGGCTGCAATGCCGCCTCTTCGAGCCTGACTTTACAAAAAGAAGAAAGGCGGATCCGATCCCTGGCAATTGCGGCGGGGTCAAACCTTGCGGTCCGACGAACACACTTGCTAGCTGTGGATGATAATATATAAGCGCTTATATGAAAATCATCCACTATGGCGGTCTCGGGACCGCGCTACGCTTGCTGCTAGCTCAACTCGACGGGGAGCTTGCGCAGATCTACGAAGCAGAGGAATCTGAATTCCGACCGCGATTTTACCCTGTTTTCCAGCTCCTATTGGAAACCGGTCATGCATCGGTTTCGGAAATCGCAAGCAGCCTGCAAGTTAGCCAGCCTGCTGCCACCCAAACCCTGGTAGAAATGAAGCGGCTCGGTTTCGTAAGTTATGAGGCAGGTTCTGACCGACGCGAACGGATCGTGAGGCTCACTCCGCATGCCCTCGCAACCGCAGAATCGCTGCGACCGACCTGGATTGCAATCGGAGAGGCCGCCGCGCAGCTCGACAGGGAGCTGTCGGCGCCGCTTTCCATGATCCTAGATGAAGCGATCGCGGCCTTGACGCGCAAGAGTTTTCCCGACCGAATCTCACAATACCGTCGGCCTAAGGAGGAATAGGATGAACTGGTTTGGCTTCGCTCTCATGATGATTTGTGCTGCACTGACCAGCGGACCTCTATTTGCTCAATCGCTCGACGATGCAGATAGAGCGGAAATCATCAGTAATTCTGTGACGCTTTTGGAGACGAGATATGTCTATCCGGATCTGGGAGCGGAATTGGCGCGGCGCCTTAAGACAGCGTCGGAGGATTGGAGCGCGATTGATAACCCCGAGGAATTTGCGCGCGTCGTCACGCGTTGGCTGCGCGAACAGTCAGATGATGGTCATCTGGGGCTTAGCTATAGTGAAACGCCAATCGCCAGCGGCGAAGGGGAAGCGGCGTTTTCCGCGGCCGAAATGGAACGCTGGTACGGAGCGCACCTGAACCACGGGGTAGAAAAGATCGAACGTCTCGAAGGCAACGTGATGCTGCTGGACCTGCGAGTATTTCCGCCACCTTCTATGGCAGCTGACGTCATCGCTGCGGCCATGACTGTGGTGGCCCAGGGCGATGCGCTGATCATCGACCTTCGCAAAAATGGTGGCGGTGCAGAAACTGCCAATCTGATAACAGGCTATCTCCTTGATGAAGGAGAGCAGCCACTGACGGGGACCTATAATCGTCCGAGCGATGAACACCGTGCCAGCTCGTCGCCGTCCTGGGTACCGGGCCGGACCTTTGGCGGCAGCAAACCGCTTTATATTCTGACTTCTAACAGGACTTTTTCCGCAGCCGAAGCCTTGGCTTACAATCTGCAGGCTTTGGGGCGCGCGACGATTGTTGGCGAAGTAACCGGGGGCGGCGCGCATCCTTTCGAATACCGGCGCGTGCATGAACACTTCGCTCTGGACCTTCCCGAGGGTCGCTCCATCAATCCTATTACGGGCACGAATTGGCAGAACGTCGGCGTACAACCAGATGTGCCGGTCGCGGCGGACGAAGCTTTGACGACGGCGCTCGCACTCGCAAGGGAAGCAATCGCCAATTCCCCGCATGAGGCACTGACAGAGTAACCCAGCAGGCCAAATGCTGTAGGTCCTGTGAACAGAGATGAATTGCTCTGCGCGCTTGAACTGTTCCGCTTGCCGAATAACATCAATTCAGCCACTTAGATGTGGTCCTCAACGTTAACCTGATCAGTCCTCGGAGTTGTTCCTTTGTGCCTGTTCAGACCGCGCCGCGGCAGCCAGCCGTCGATCAAGCAGCAACATCAAGGATCGTGACATCGGTTCCATCGAGCAGATTGGCAATCTTGCCCGACACCCGGTCGACTGCGAGCCGCAGTGCTTCGTCCAGGTGGACGTAGTTCTGGGTCGATCCGCGCGCACCATGCCCTAGCAGCGCTTTGATGGTCAGTTCCGAGAAGCCCATGTCTCCGGCCACGCTGCCGAAGGTGTGGCGGAGTACATGTGGAGTAACGCCATCGATCCCGGCGATCGTGCAGAGTGCGCGGAGAACTTCAGGAACGCCGGAGAACGGCCGGTCGACGAAGTCAGAGGCAAAGAAAAGCGGCAGCGCGCGCTTTTTTGGAACGGATTCGAGAACAGCAATTGCGGCTTTGCCAATTGGACGGATCTGGCCATCTGTCTTCGTGTCGGGGAAATGCACATAGCCTTTTTCTGCGTGAAGCCAGCTCCGGTGCATGCCGATCACTTCGGAGATCCGGTAGCCCGTAAGCAGCAGCACCCGGATAGCGGCAAGTCCGGTGAGATTTTCACCATTGCGTTCGGCACTCGTGAAAGCCTTGCCCAGCGCACGGATTTCTACGGCGCTCAATCGCCGGGTGCGCGGTTTGCCAGCGATCTTGCGGACTCCGGCAGCGGGATTGCTTTCGACGATATCGTATCGCATCGCATGGGCCAGAAGCGCGTGCAGGGTGGAGACAGCTCGCCCGGCAACACCCGGGCCACCAGTTGTCCGCCCACCGCGCCCTCCATTTTCCTTTGGCTTGGCGGTTCGTCCGGCAACGATATCCATCTGCATCTTTTCGATGTCCGACATCCGGAGCGAGCGGACCTGCCGATTGCCGATGAGCGGCTTGATGTGCGTTTCGATGCGGCTGCGATCCATGGCGAGTGTCGACGCTTTGATCGGCCTATGCTTGCGGCCCAGAAGTTTGCCGGACTCGGCATTTTCCAGATACCAGTCGCACGCTTCGCGGATGGTGATTGCGGCGCGGGACTGGGCGCGTTCTTCAGCCGGATCGTCGCCTCCGGCCACCGCGCCGAGTTTCATGATCGCCTGCTTGCGCGCCTGTTCGACGGTTAGGACCCCGTAGCGCCCGAGAACGATGCGCCTGCTGCGCCCTTCGTCATTGCGATACTGGAGAACAAAGACCTTTAGGCCAGATGGCATTGCCCGGACACCGAAGCCTCGAAGTTCGTCGTCCCAGAGGAATACCTGTCCTTTGGCGGGGACTGCCATGCTGTCGACGCCTCGCTTTGTGAGCTTGCCCATACCGTTCGTCCTTTCGGACAATTTGCTTACACAAGCAGTTCCGGTTGGCAATGTAAGCACATTGTAAGCAAGCGAATAGAAAAACTGGCGTAGCGATGGATGGGTCTGGCGTAGGTTTCAGCCAAAAAGATTGCTGTATTACAGTATGATATCCACCCCTAGCGTTATCTGGCGTAGCAACGGCTAAGCTGCTCAGACATTTTGCCAAGGTTGGGGTCGGGCGTTCGAATCGCCTCGCCCGCTCCATTTTCTTCAATAGTATCAGCATTCTAAAGGGGTGTGTTCTCGGTTTCGATACCGCCAATTTTGTGGTTGGTGACCACCCAGTGCTCATTTGATGAGTTGGCAGTGCTATCTTTCATTGCCTTGGGCCGCACCATAGTGCGTGATGGAGAGCCTTCGGAACGGTTTGATGATCGGATTTTTGCGCCCGGTTCCTAGTCCAAGTCGCGCTAGGATGGGGTCGCTGCGATGTTCTCGCTGGAAGATTTGTATTGGCAGCTTTGCGCCCCATTTGAAGACGTAGCGATCCAAGATTTTAGCTCCCGATAGCGGACGTTCTCAAAGGCCATTGAGGTCGAGGAGAATACAAAATCACACTCACACTTTGACCCTGCTGCCTAAAATTGAATTCCGTGCAATTTGGAGCGAAGACTGGGCCCATGCCCGCTCAATGAGCCAATCTGTTGTAGCGATGTCCGTCATACTCCATGCTCAGGATTGAACCCGCTTGATCGACTTGAAATGCGACAGGCTCAAGCGACTGTTACAGATAGTGACGTCCGGCGAAGAGAGCATCGGGTGCCGAAAGGGGCTTGGCATTGGTAAAGAAAGCAAATTCAGGAGCACGAAATCGACGCCACATCGCAGTTTGTCCAACAAAGTATCTATTTCCAGTTCGTCACGCATTCTCGTTTGCGTTGCCTAGAGTATGCTTGCGACGAGCGAGGTTTCGCCCTCCGCACGCGATAACAGGATGTCTCCAGCCGCGACTACGGCGATCTTGGTATGCCAGCCATGCATAGGAGCATAAATTGAACCGCGTTCTTCTTGATCGACGGACGACTTATTCTAGGCAACTTGCGGGGCCCCGGTTCCGCTTTGCGATCGAGCCCAAGCCCTAGTGATCCGAAATCTCAGTCACGGCAAGCAGCCGATCTTTAACGTAACCTACTGCTTCATCGTCGAGAGCTTCGCCACGAATTGATTGAAGGATCTTACTGTAGTTAGACGGATGAAATTCTTGCCGGAGCCGTGCTTCGATAGCTTTTCGTGAAAGTCTTCGTTCCAGAACTGCGGGCACCGTCTCAGCGTTTCGTAGCTACGAAGCGTACCTTGCCAAACTGAAGTACCTTCCGGCCAGCCCTCTGGATGTCTGATGCATCCAAGCAGGCCGCGTTTGGTGACGCGCCAATAGTGACCGCGATATGGCAGATCGATGTAGATCAAAGTGTCCGCCGCAGCGAGACGTTTCCAAAAGGCGTCCATTCGACCGAGCCCGTCAATGATCCACTCATTTTGCTCGATCAGTTGATCGTGCATATTCGCGAACTCGGCTGCCGGAACTCGCGATCCATCGCTCGCGTATTCAATCGCGTCGAGCGGAACGCAAGGCAAATTCAACATACGTGACATCTTCTTTGCCAAGGTGGACTTACCACCGCCCGGCTTCCCGAAGATCATGATCTTTTGCATCATGTGAACAGGCCTCAAGATTGGACAGTCAGTTACGCGAACTTCTTGGGCTCGATCTCGAAATCCGCGTGCATAAGGAAGTGATAGCGGGCCCCCCATTTTTTTGGCGCATCAAGATGTCGACACCCATATTGCAGCCGAAAGCCAGATTCCCGCCCCAAAAGTGGCGTGTGCCGTCAGCGATTTCGCCCGAGCATGCCACGGCTTTGGCATCCGACGTGCCGCGATGCCCGCACCGAATGCGGGCTGAATTAAGAAAAACGGAACCGCTACGGTCAGCGCACCGAACGCTAGCGCAGGAAACGGTGTTGGCGACGCTACCCAGCGTTCACCCACCAAGAGAATGAACACGAGCGCGAAAGTTACGCCCGTTGCGTAGTGGACGACCCATCCCAGAAGCTCTTCATAGCGGACGGGCTGGGTCCCAGCGATCGGGCGGTGAAAGACGCGCCCTTTGGTGAGCGAATGGCACCATCTGCCAACAAGTCTGTAGTCAAGTGGTCGGATGCCGAACACTCGATCCAGAAAATTTCCCATGATATCCATGGTCAGTGTTGCTCCGCAGCCAATCACTATCGCATCCAGCAAAATACTATCCACGACCCTCGACCTCGCCTCGCAAACTGTGATTCCAATCGTTCGAAGCCTCGTTACTAAGCCTTGACTATTGGTCGAGTGCGGAAAGTCGTTCATCTGCCATACGCAAATGTTGGAACTTCGACGCAGTCTCCCGACCTAGGAATCGGGCGCGCGCCAAAGCTGACCGAAGCTGGACGTAATTTGCTGGCCTACGACATCGAAGATTGCTCGCTATGGGCGATCATTTTGGATTTTGAGCCAGCATCTTCTTTAGACCATCATACAATGCGTCGTAGACAAGCCTGATCCGCCGGCTGGTGCGAAGCTCGCGGTGCGTAACAAGCCATACGTCAATTTCGATCGCGGGCAACCCAGGCAAGACTTCTTCGATCCCTACCGTTTTCTGACATAGCGGATCGGGGAGCATGCTTATACCGTACCCCTCCTTCACCAACTGCCAAGTCACGGTGGCGCTTTCGGGCCTGATCACGAAGTTCTCCTCGCGAAAAGGAATGCCCATAGCTTCCGTTGCGGGAAGCAATCTCCTCGGGTCCGGGATGCCGACAAAATCCAGCTTGGCAATTTCGCGCGGAGTTTCTGGTCGCCCTACCTGGTCGAGATACTCAGTGGCTGCATAAAGGTGAGCACCAATGATACCGACATGGCGCGCAATCAGTTCTGGCTGTTCGGGCCGCGCGTGGCGAACTGCAATGTCCGCCTCTCGCCGCATGAGATCGCGCAGGTCATCGGCGCTGTCAATCCGAATACGAAGCTTCGGCGCGGCCTCCCGCAGAGGGCGCAATATGTTCGGCAGGACCGCAGTCGACATGAGGTCGGTTGCGGTAACAGTGACAGATCCCTCGACATCGGCCGCCTGACCCTCTGCTACCATTGAGATCTTAGTGACGGCGTCGCCCATGGCGCGAACATACTCGAGCAATTCTTCGCCAGCGCTGGTCAATAATAGACCTCTTCCACTCCTTTCGACGAGTGTGATCCCAAGGTCCTCTTCGAGAGCTGCAATCTGTCTACCGATAGTCGGCTGGGTGGATTGGAGAACCTTTGCCGCCGCGCTGAACGACCCCTCTTCGGCCGTTGCCAGGAAGGCGCGAACGTGATTCCAGTCTGCTGCAAGAAGCGTGCTCTTCATGCAAAAATGCATAGCAGCTGATGGGAGATAGGCAATTCTCGTCAGGGCAGCGTGGGAATAATTGTCTCCTCAGAAATGTGGGATTGAGGCTGTGTCGCCAACCGCGGACGAAACATCGTTTCGGGATCGGTCGAGGTGTCGGCTGCAAATTGGACAGGAAATATGAATACGTTGAGCAGTGCGCCCCCGTGGGACATGGTCGCCTACGGCTATGCAACATCGGCAATGGACTTTTTTCAGCAATTCAGTGCAGCCGCGCTGAATATCGTCCCTGTTCAAAGTGGAGACTGTATCGCTGATATTGCCTGTGGGCCTGGCACGCTCGCGTTACAGGCGGCGCAAACCGGAGCGCAGATTTCAGCGGTAGACTTCTCGGTCAACATGCTGGCCCAGCTTGAACAGGCGGTTGCGGATCTTGAGATCGAAAACCTCGAGGTGATCCACGGTGACGGGCAACGCTTGCTTTTCGAAGATGACACTTTCGACGCCGCATTCTCCATGTTCGCGCTGATGTTCTACCCGGATCGCAAGGCCGGTTTTCGCGAGTTGTTCAGGATTGTTCGCCCAGGAGGCGCTGCGACTGTCGCCACGTTTTCTTCGATCGAGAAATCACCCCTCCTGCGGCAAATATTCGCGGTAACGCGAGCTATGCTGCCGGATCAGCCAGCCCAGACATATGATGTCGACTCCCTCGAGAATCCGAAGACGCTTATGGCTGAGATGACCGAGGCCGGCTTCAAGAATGTGAAAATCCATCCAGTCGTACGCGAACTGGAGTTTGCTTCAGCTGAGCAGTTCGTAAAGCGGATGGCGGAGGGTAGCGCTCCTCTGCATTTACTCCGCATCCGAATGAGCGAAGATCAGTGGCAGGAGAGGCTCTCTCAAGCAATCGAGCAACTGAATTGGGATGCTGGCCCGTTCCCGAGGAAACTTAGCGCAACGGCACTGCTGGCAGTTGGATACAAATAGGATGGCTTCCCGAGCAGACGTTGCAGGAAGCGGCGGCGAGGCCAGTCAGGAGAGGTTCTGGGATCGGATGGCGCCTCGCTACGCCCGTCAACCGATCAAAGAGCCCGATGCCTACGAGATGAAGCTTGAGCAGGTGCTGCAAAGGCTGCTGCCGACTGACAATGTTCTCGAAGTCGGTTGTGGCACGGGAAGCACCGCGCTTGTCATTGCTCGCGGGGTCGCTTCGGTTACAATGAGCGCACATCAAGTTCGACTGCCTCAGACCTTGTCCTTATTCAAAAACATTCGAACATCTTTAGTGCGAGCGCCCGTGGATTAAGCCGACGTTTCGTTTTTGGTTTGTTTTAGCTAATTCCGCACAGATCAATTACTGCTTTTTCGCTTGTGGAGCGCGCTCGATTAATGGTGCTTTGTCAGCCGTATCGGTCGCGTTTGGCGCGCTGAAACGATCGATTTGCGGCGGCCATTCGTGACCTCCTTTGAAACCTGTCGTGCCAGACTTCGAACCCAATCCGGTATCAGCTAATAATTCTTGCAATTCGCCTATTGGATTGATGAGAAAAAGTGATGATCGTCTTCTTCGGAGTATTTAACGAGCAAAGATTTTAAGCTTTGCGCCTGGCTTCACTTCGCTGGCCGCATCCAATCCGTTCGTCGCAAGCAAGAACTCGAGCGGTTTTTTAACCGGCAGTTTTGCGGCGATCGACTGGGCTGTTTCGCCCGGCTTGACTGTGTGGACACGCAGGGTACCCACGCGCGGCCCGCCGTAGATCGAAAGGTTGATCTTCAGCCCGTCAACCATCGACAGATAGCGATCCCGGTGACGTGGCAGATCATTTCCGCCGATCCGTTTCGCCGTATCGAGATTGCGACGCACGCGGTCCATGCTGGGCGGGTGCGAACTCCATGCGAGAGGAACGTCGCTTTTCTTGCCTGTCAACGACGCGACATAGAGGCTTCTCAGGTGAAGCTGATAAGCAAGGCGCGCCGCTCCATAAGTGTCGTAACCAAGATCCTTGAGCACTTCAGCACCGATCTGGTCGGATTCGAATTCCTGATCGCGCCCGAATCCCTTCAGCGCGAGCGCGGCCTTTATCTGGAGTGCCTCCAACTCCTGAGGGTTTCGGCGACGAAGCGCTGCGAGACGGAGCATTCCTTTGGAGACATTGTCGCGATTGATCTTTCTGGCGCTGTGACGCTTCACCGCGTGGCCCACTTCATGTCCGATAAGCGCGACCAGTTCCGCTTCGTCATTCAGCCAGACAAGTGCGCCCGTCTGGACGTACAGATATCCGCCGATGGATGCATAGGCATTGAACACGGAATCATCGACGAGCGTGAAGACAAAGTTTTCCGGGTAGCGCGCTTTCTTCCGAGCAGCTTGACGACCGATTGTTTCGATATACGAAGCTAGCCGCTGGTTGCGATAAACCGCGATTTCTTCAGCCATTCGCTTTTCGTGGACTTTTGTTCCGATCACGCGCTCTTCGATCGGATTAAGAAACAGGCCAAAACTCTGTGCCGCCGCAGTGTAGGGCCAAACCAATGAAGCCATGATGAGAAATTGAGAGAGTTTCTGCATTTTGTGCTTTCGATCCGATCAGTTGCGGCGCAGGGTTATGGATGAGATGAGATTGTTGCGGAACCCGAAGATCATTGTGCCACTGCCTCTGGATGAGCTGACTCCGACATAGACTGTATAGTTCGAGCCAATGGTCGGGTTACCCATGCTCGCACCGGCGCTGTTATCGGCAGCCTCGCGCATCCTTCGTGCAACTGCGTCCCTGCCGCGAGCGTTGCCGTTTGGGCTGCTCAGGTAGATATCTGACGTTAGCAGGTTGATGGCGCTTTGTGTGCGTCCCGCCTTCACATGGCCAACATACCTTTCGGCAACCTGCAATTCGCGTTGAGCCTGCGCCTGCAGCATGCGACGCGCCTCGGCATCGCGCTCTGCGCGCCTGCGCGTTATTTCGCGCCGCTCTTCCTCCACGCGGGCCATCTGGATTGATCGGACCTGCTGAAGGATCGGGCTGTCATTTCGTGCACCCTGCAAAGTCCAGCGATTGTAGACGCGGGCAATATCGGACGCATTCGATGTGCCTTCCGCATCGGCGATGATTTCCGCCTCGAATTCCTCGATATAGGAATTATTCGCAGCGTTGACGCATTCGTTCCAGCGCTCAGGCACCGAGATTGCGGCCGGACCATAGGGCCTCGCAAGCGCGCCCAGATCCGAGCCATATTTCGCGAACTGGCTGAGTGGATGGCGACCGTTGGCTCCAGGAGGATCGGCAAGGCTGGCTTGAGAAAGCTCGACATAGCCAGCCATCACCATTTGGGCGAGCGAATGCGTTACGTGCCCGCCCAGATCGTTGATCTTGGCGTCAAGTTCATCGAATGCCTTTTGCAGTCTTCGACCGGGCTTGTTCCGACCTTGGATTTCGCTTTGTACCTGCCCGCGCGCGCGCAGGGCCAGTTCGAGCGCCTCGCGCCGCGACTGGATGTAATTCCTGTTTTCGCCTTTCAGACTATCGATGTCCGCTTGCGTTTCCAGACCGGGCACATTGAGAGCGCGCCCTGGGACCGGACAATCGAAGCCCTGGATCCATTGCAGCGCCGCTGCTCCCTTGTTCGCGCCTTCACTGGCGGAAACGCCTTGCGCTGAAGTCGCAGCAATCAAACCCGCTGCAAGCAGAAGTCCGGGTCTCAAGGTCATCAATCTTCGCGGCGGAGTGTTGGCATTTTCTTGCTTGTTGTGAGAACCTGAACCTTGCCGAGCTGCGCGCCCTTGTCGTTGAAGTTTGCACCGCGCACTCGCGTCCCGCTCGTCTGCCAGCCCGAACAAATCCGCGCGCCATATGGTTCGAGCCGCTCACGCAAATCGTCAGCAAGCCGTTGGCGCGCTGCCGAACTTTGCCCGCCGCCGCTTACGTTTATTGTCGCAGTCTGCGGATTGGCGCAGAGGAAACCACCTGAATTCATGCCGGAATACGACACCGTAGCAGTCGTTCCGGCGGCATCCAGAAGATACCGCGTGACAAGCGTTGCCCCGTTGGCGTTGGCCTGACGGAACTCGGTTGTGACGGTACAGCCTTTCGCGGTCTGCTGCGCGCAGAGGAAATTCGCGCCTTTCATGCGCTTGATCAGCGTGCCAAAGTCCACGAACCTTTCGGAGGCAGAGAACCGGTTGAGATCCCCACTCTGACCGACAGTACCAGATGCGAGCAGACCGCTTGTGCTTCCTCCACCAAGTTCGAGCAGCAGCCAGTTCGAGGACGACTCCGCGACAGCGTTATAGACGGTCCGTCCATCTGCGATGCCTTTTGCAGCCACGAGCGACACGCGCCCGCAGCTGGAGCGGAGATTGCGAACCACATTGTTCATCATGCGGCGCGCGCTCGTGCCATCGACGAATTTCGATTTTGGCCCAGTGAAGACGAGCGAGACAGTCTCCCCACAGGCTGGTCCGTCAAGCCGCCCTTCGAGCTGGCCGTCAGCGCTGCGAATGAAGGGCCGGTCGCGTTTCAATAATTGCCCCGCGGCAGGAACGGTCAGACCTACTGCAATCGCGCCGATAACTGAATTTCTGAAAAGCTTGCTCGCAATTTTCATCTGATACCTCGTTTCCATCTGGCCCTAGAAGACCTGTCGGACTTCATTGGCCAATGCACTCATGCCTGATGTTTTAGCTACTCGTGAAAGCTCGCGCGCATGTTTGACGATCTTTTCTCCGTAGGCGCCGCCGGAAGTCCGTCCTGCAGCGGCGGCCTTTCCCAAAAGGTTAGCAATCTCGCCAAGCTTTTTATCTTCTTTGTCATAAATGAGGCTGATGGCTTCGAGCAGATAGATGCCGCCATCCTCTGCTGCATTTTTCCGTGCAAGATCGAACTGTTCACTGCCTTTCTTGCGGCTCGCGCCAAGAAAAGTGGCTGCCAGTCGCGACCTGTTAACAATCTCATAGTGCCAGGCACCCGTCATCGCATGCGCCCAGGCCACTCCGGAATGACTTTTCAAAAGAGATTCGATCAGTCTCTTGCTACGGCGCGGAATATCCTCGGCCAAAGCCTCGCTTGTCGAGCTTTCGCGGGCAATGACGCCTAACGCACCAAGCTCAAGCAACTCGCTACCCTTGAGCGGATTGATCCCGTCGAGCGTCTCCTGGGCGATCCTTTTGCGCTTGGCTGGGCTTTTGCCGATCGATTTTTCAATAAAGCGCTTGAGATCGGCCACGTCGCTCGATCTTGCATGCAACAACGGCGCGAAGCCGTTTTGCATCACAGCAAGTGCTGCCACCGCCCCAAAAACGGCAGAGCGACGCGTGAATAGACCTTCACGATTGCCGAGTTGCGAAATTCGCAATGAAAAGCCCCAGATACCTTGTTGCGTAATAAATGTGCCCCGTTAATGATACTAACGGGTTTTCCTTTGAGGGGAAGGGGGCATTTGTGAGTAAAACTATTTGGGGCATGGCCGCAGCGGGGCTCGTTGCGGCATCGTTGGTTACTACGCCAATATATGCGACAGCGCAGGAAGGTTCCAGCCTTTCGACATTGATCGAAGAGCGCGAACGCCGTGCGGAAGAAGGTAAGGCGAAAAAGTCGGGGGGACTGCTAGCGAAGATCGGCGCAGTTCTCGCCACGGTCGGCGTGGCCAAAGTCTGCAACAGCGTTGTCGGCAACAGTTCTCAGGTCGGTCAGGTCGGTTGTATCGTAGCGGGCGGATTGGCCGGATACGGCGTCCTCGAACTCGACAAGAAAATTCACAAACGGCTCCAGGAAAAGGAGCGCGCGCAATTGCTGGCCGCTGCTGGAGACTCCTTGTCCGACGGGCAGCCGCGTTCGCTGTCATTTCCCGATAGCGGCGCATCGGCATCGGTGACGCCAGTCGGAGAGCTGACATTTGAAGATTCGAAATCATTCATGTTCTACGACAGCCTCACGCTCGCTTCGCGCGAACGGGTCGAAGTGATCGCTCAGCCCTATCTCACCACGACGAACTCCAATCTTCGCGGATCTCCCGATACCAGCGAGAAGCCGGTGAAGACGCTCGCTGCGAATACACCGCTCCATGTGGTCGGCAAGATTCCCGACCAAGACTGGTACATGGTGTCGCAGCGCGTCTCCGAGGGAGAAAACGATGCTCTAATGGTCGTAGGATACATGTCGTCTGACGTTCTCGTGCCCGCTGACGATGATTTTATCATTCCGGCGATGCCTGCACCCGCAACTGTTCAGGAAGCCGAATTCGATGTCGCTCTACGCTGCAACAAACTCACCTTCCAAGTGCGCGATGCAAAGGGCAAGTTGGTCGATGACACCTCGAAAAGCTGCATCGGGCCAGAAGGTCAGCTGGTTTCCGCCTGATGGGGTGGATCGGCTGGCAATGAGCGATGGATTTTGGCGTCCGATCCTGTCCGTTTAAAGTCGAGGATGCGACTTCACGCGATGGAGATGATGCTCCTCGCTTTCGTTTGCCCGGCCGCGCTCCGCCTGCACAATTCCCAGGGATGATCGGCTGGTTTCGAGCGGCGAGAAGTGATGCTCTAGGGCTGTTCCCAGAGGAATGCTTTCGCAAGCATCGCGTTGACCGGCGGGTCGCCAATACCAATCTCTCTGTCGTTTCTGATGCGGCATCGATCAAGCAAATTTTCGCGCACCGCGCCGCGGAATTTAAACTTTCCAATCTGCATTTGCGCATCTTGAAGCCCAGTCTGGGCCGTGGCGTGATCGTGGCGGAAGGGGACGACTGGCGGCGGTTGCGGCGCGCTTCACTGGCGATGATCCGTGCCGGCCAGCAAGGTGGCGGATCGCAGAATGCAATCGACGAAGCTAAGCGGCTTGCGCGGAAACACGCAGAGGCTCCAGACTTTGCTGAATCGCTTTCGCGCCTGATGCTTGATCTGGTTGCCACCGATATTCTGGGACACTCCCATACCATTGCATCCCGACATATAACGGAAGCAATAGAGCGTCACCGTGCGGTCTCGGAGCAGGTCGATCTGATGGACCTGTTGGGCGTCGCGCCGAAATTCACCTCGCGAAAAATGCGCGAGGCCAGCCGGATTGCGGCCGAGTTTGACGACGAGATTTTTGCCGAGATCGGGATTACGCCGCAATCGCCACCAGAACAGGTTCGCGAAGAGGAATATCGTGATCTTATCGTCAATCTGCTGACCGGTTTTGAATCTCTGTGGCTGACCTGTTTATGGTCGCTGCTCGCGCTTGCTCATGAAAGAGAATTGCTCGTCTGGCTGCGGCGGTCAGACAACGCCGACACTTTCCGTAGTCGCCTTGAGCGGATTACGCTCGAGATACTCAGGCTCTATCCGCCGCTGCCATTGATCTATCGCACGCCATTGGCCGACCTGGACCTCGCTTCGGGAGCTTATCGCAAAGGCCAGTTGATTTGTGTGTCGCCCTATGTCGTCCAACGGCACGCACTGAATTGGGAAGAGCCTGACGTTTTCGCAATGGACCGCCCTCTCTCGGATTATCGCAGGACCGAATTCATGCCCTTCGGCGTCGGTGTCCGGCGCTGTGTCGGAGCCAATGCTGCGCCGCGAATCGTGATTGATGTGCTAGCGGGATTGCTGGAAAACCATGATCCTGAATGTGCCGGGATTATGCCAATCCCGCGGATGGGGCTGAGCCTGCGTCCACACGGCAGTCATGGCCTTGTTCTCATCAAGAGATGAGCGGATGAAAACCGCGCTTGTTAACTTTTTGGTTGATCGCCGGGGCTGGCTTGCGGCCTGTGGGTTGCTATTAGCCATCATGTTGACTGCCGGGCTTGCGCAGATCGTCCTCGACAATCGTGAACGAAGCTTCTTCCCGGATGACGATCCGATCATAGAGCGCACCGATTGGCTTTCGGAACGGATGGGCAGCAGCAAGAATGCCATGCTCTTGCTTTATCAGCCTTCCGATGGAGATGTCCTGTCTCCATTCAGTCTGTCACAGCTTCGCACAGTCGCAGATGAAGCGACCCTGCTCCCCCATGTCACCGATACGCATTCGCTTTTCGATGATTCCAAGACCGTGGTGGTGCGCGAGAAACCTGATGCGAAGGAGCAGCTGGCGGTTGTATCGATCCTACAAGGGGCGGACCTTTTCTCGGACGAGGGAATCGAGGCGTTGCGACGCGATCTCTCTGCTGCTCGGACAGTTGCGGGGCGCAGCGTCGGGAGAGACTTTCAATCGGCGGTCGTTACCATTCAGTTCGAGCTGGAAGACCCGGCTGAAGATGACGGGCTTTCCCGCAATGAACGGATCGATCTGCTGATCGCAAAGGTCGACGAGATCGAGGCGCTGCTGATCGAAAGCGAACCGGAGGCGCGCCTTTTGTTGGTTGGCTCGAGTCTGTTCGAGCACGCGAGTACACAGGTACTTAAGGAAGATGTGCGTATGCTCTTCCCGATTTTCGCAATTCTCTACCTCACGTTACTGCTTGCGTTCTATCGTTCAGTGATCTTTGCGCTTGGGGCATGCCTGTTTGTCGCGATGGTGATTGGAGCGACAGCGGGTGCGGTTGGCTGGCTAGGCCTTGCTTTTTCGACACTGTCTGCATCCGCACTGTTGCTGGTTGGCACCCTGGCCGTGGCAGATCTGGTTCATGTCGCTAATTGCTATTTTCCTGACAAGGAGACGCCTTTCAACGCCGAAGCCGTGAAGCGAGCGATCGATCGACATCTAGTCCCGATAACAGCGACCACGATTTCAACACTGATCGGGGCAAGTGCCCTGTTTTTCTCGCCGGCCGAACCAATTCGCGTCTTTGCGACAGTCATTTTGATCGGAGTGGTGCTTGCATTTGTGTTCACGCTACTCCTCGTGCCGGTTCTGTTGGCTGTCTGCCAGAGAAGAATGCTGCCGATTCACAGAATGTTGGTCGAGGCGCTGCTTGGACTAAGCCGAAAGGCGCGCGCCCGCCCTGCGCTTTCCCTCGGCGTGACGGGCTCAGTAATGCTTTTCGGCGCAGTCGGCATTACGCAAATGAAGGTCGATGACAATCTGGCGAGCTGGTTCGACCCTTCAACCGAGTTCCGTCAGGGCATGGATCTGCTCGATGCCAACTACCTTAGCCTTCGAACCATAACGGCGGCAACGAAGGTGGAAGACGCTGATCGCAACGCAGCATTGAATTCTAGGGGCGCGGTCGAACTGGGATATTTTGGCATATTGCAAAGCGATCTCAGCCAAGCAACTGAAGGCCAATGGCTTAGCGTTGCGACTGCGCAGGAAAGCTGGCGCGCTCGCCTCAACGAAGGCGACACACAGACGAGCTTTCGTCCTGACCGGATGGCGTTGCCGGTGGAATTGGAGCAGCCGTCCACGCGTACCCTTGCTGACAGCGGCCTGATGACCCGACTTGAGCCGGGCGTCGCAGACTGGTCAGTTGCGTATTTCGATCCAGACCGCGCAACCACGTTTGAGCTTCTGCAACAGGTTGAGGCGATCAATGCTGCATTAGATGGTAGCCAGCACGGTGCGCGCGAAACCCGGTTGCAGGGCATTCCGCTCGCTTTTGCGCAGACCAGCGCGGCAAACTTTGCAGGGATCGCAACGGGCAGCGTGCTCGCAATCCTCCTAGTGTCGCTCGCCATGTTCGGCGCCTTCGGATCTGCCCGGCTCGCAGCCATCAGCCTGGTCCCGAACTTTGCACCTTTGATAGTGATTTACGGCGCTTGGGGCTGGCTGACAGGTGCGCTCAATATGGCGGCAGTCGGCGTGTTTGCGACCGCTTTCGGCATCATCGTTGATGATACGATCCACATCATCACGGCTTTCAAACGCGAGATAAATCTTGGCGCTGATTGCGATGCGGCGATTGATGTGGCGATCCGTCACAGCGGTTCCGCAGTTCTAATAACCACTTTGCTGCTTACGACCGGTTTTTTGCTTCTTTCGCTCTCGGACTTCACACTTACAGCCCAGAAGGCGGGGATGGTCGGGTGCGCACTCATCTTCGCTCTCATTTTCGACATAGCGATCCTGCCCCTGCTTTTGAAAATGTTCGGCCGGAACCGAAAGTCGCGAGTGCACCGCTATTAAGCTTGCTTTTACAAGACTGATTTTCTGATCATAAGTCACCGTGTTGGGGGCCAGAATTGTTGGCGAATATCCACCGGTCCACCCCGACTACAATGTTTGCTATGCTTGTTTGCCGCGGGAGAGCACTGGCAAGTTCCAATCTTTCGAGCGCTTTTCCATAATTCTTCTGATCTTCCGGAGGGCAACTCGTTTCAGAGTGGTGTGAGCATATTGATTGCCGCCTGACTGGAGTGTTTTGAGTCAAACATCAGAGCTTTCAAAATTTTTAACTTTCGGCACATCAGCTGACGATTTCCGCATCTTTCACCGATTGATGAGAAGCGAGGTGCGGACGCTTCGATCGCCTGCGATGGATGAGGCCTTAACACGGCGGCGCTTGCGTCCGATCAGCCGACCGGCTTCGGCCTCGGCAAGATGCCAATCGCAAACTGCTGCGATTGTCAGCCCCTACGGACCGAGTGCCGTTCGGCGGACGGGTCGGCCCCGTCGATCACGGCGGCGAGTTTCTTTTGGGCGAGGTCGCGGGCTTGCTCCACAGTCAGGACTCCAAATTGGCCTATGACGCAGCGACGGGTCCTCGCCTCTTGGTTTCGATATCGGAAGATAAAGGTTTTAGTGCCGCTGGGTTTTACGCGAACGCCAAGACCGCGCAGTTCGCTGTCCCAAAGGAAGGTGTCGCGCTCTCGGTTGGATTTGAGCGCCTCGACGGTGCGTTTAGTTAGTCTGGTCATGGCAGCCGGTCGCCTTTTTGTGTCCATTTTGCCGCACTGCGACGTTGATCGTCGATTTTTGCAGCATGTTGATCGCGAATTGCTGCTTGCACGGTTGCGCTCCGGATTCCTCGCCTCTAGTCAAATGATATGTTATTACATAGTGCGTAAGCGCTTTCTGACTTCAGAACGGGAATATCATGAAAATTATCACGTCGCGTATTGCGCTCGTCACCACGCTTGCTTTTGCTGCCAATGCGCAGACTGCTCTCGCCAATTCTGACGATGCGTCGGATGCGCCCGGAGGTGAGCAACCGGTAACCCAGATCGAGGAAGCCCGCGAAGAAGCGCGCAAGGACGATCCGCACACTCGCGGCAATATTCTGGTTACCGCAGACACGCTGGAGCAGCTTGATTTCATCGGCGGTCAGGACGTGCTTGGCCCGGATGAGATCCAGCGCAATCTGAACGGCCAGTTGGGTGAGCTGTTGATCAAGCTTCCCGGCGTTTCCGCCACTAGCTTTGCGCCCGGTGCCTCGCGTCCGATCCTGCGCGGCCTTGATGGCGAGCGTGTGCGCGTCCTGCTGGACGGGCTGGGTACTGCCGATGTCGCCAACACGTCTGCCGATCACGCGACGGCGATTGAGCCGCTTGTGACCGAGCGGATCGAAGTTCTGCGTGGCCCTGCTGCACTGCTGTTCGGCAGCCAGGCAATCGGCGGCGTTGTCAATGTGATCGACCGCCGCATCCCCGCCGCGATGCCGGAAGACGGTATTCACGTCGATGCGCTTGCAGCAGCGGATACCGCGACCAACCTTTTGAGCGGCGGCGCATCTGTCGATCTTGCTGTAACAAATAACCTTGTCCTGCATTTTGACGGTTCCTACCGCAACACTGATAATGTCGATATTCCCGGCTTCCAGATCGCGCCTGGACTGCGCGCGGATCTCCTGGAAGAGGCGGCGGAAGAAGAAGCCGAAGGAGAATTTGAGGAAGCCGAAGAATTGCGCGAAGCCGCTGGACAGCGCGGTTTCCTCCCCAACAGCGGGACCGAAACCTACTCGGTCAACGGCGGCTTTGGCCTCATCCTTGGAGACAGCACATTCGGAGCCTCGATCGGGTACTATGATACACTGTATGGCCTGATCGGTAGGCCGGGTGCGGAGCATCATCACGGCGAGGAAGAGGGCGGTGAAGAAGAGGAAGAGGGCGAAGAAACGGTTTCGATCGGGCTTGAGCAACTCCGCGCGGATTTTCGTGCTGATATCGCGCTGGGCGAGGGGTTCTTTTCCCGCCTGAAGCTGCGTGGCGGGTATTCTGATTACACGCATACCGAATTTGAAGGCACCGAAGTCGGCACGGTTTTCGACAGCGAGACGATTGAAACCCGGCTTGAGCTTGCGCAGCGGTCTGGCGGGGTTATCGGAGCGCAATACACGTTCCGCGATTTTGAAGCCGTGGGTGAGGAGGCTTTTGTTGATCCTAATGAAACCACGCAGCTGGCGATTTTCACCGCGCAGGAATATGACTTTGGCGGTGTCCAGCTCGAAGGCGCCGCCCGCTATGAAATGGTCGATGTCGAATCTCGCACGATTGGTGTCGAACGTGATTTTGACCTGTTCTCCGGTGCAGCATCGCTCGTCTTTGCTCCAGGTGAAGGCGATGTCCGTTTTGGCCTGACCGGGTCGCGTTCGGAGCGTGCCCCTGCGGGTGAAGAGCTGTTCGCGAACGGCCCGCACATCGCCACGCAAGCCTTCGAGATCGGCGATGTGAACCTCGAAGTGGAAAGCGCATGGGGGGTGGAAGCGTTTGCGCGCGGTGAAGTGGGCGGGGCGCAGTTCAGTGTCTCGGTCTATCGTCAGTGGTTCGACAATTTCATCTTCCTTGAAGGCACCGGCGAAGAGGAAGACGATCTGCCGGTCTTCCTCTTCCTTCAGCAGGATGCCGACTTCTTCGGCGTTGAAGGCGAGATCCGCTTTCCGCTGATTGATACGGACAGCTTTGGCCTCGTGGCCGATCTGCGCGGCTCCTATGTTGAGGCCGAATTCAATGACGGCACCGCCGTTCCGCGCATCCCGCCGGTTTCGCTGTTCGGCGCACTCGAAGCGCAGACCAAGCAGTTTGACCTGCGAGGTGAGGTCCAATGGTTCGGGGAGCAGGACGAGGTCGCGGCGTTCGAAACCGAGACCGACGCCTTTGCCTTCGTCAACGCCTATATCACCTGGCGCCCGTTTGAGACGAACCAGAACGTCGCCGTGCAGCTGGCGGGTGAGAACCTGTTCGACACGACAGGCCGCCGCCATTCCAGCTTTACCAAGGATTTTGTCGCCCTTCCCGGGCGGAATATCCGTGCGAGCGTTCGGCTGAGTTTCTGAATGGATGAGGCCCTGCGCACCGCACGCTCTGGGCCTCATCCGCGTTACAAATACGTCCCCGCCCGCAAGGCCACCAGCGTCTCCGCCGACAGGCTGAACCCCAGCACGGTGATCGCGATGCACACCGATCGCGGGCTCGTCAGGCGCTTGCCTGCGCCGGGATTGAGCGGGAGGATATGTTTCAGCACCAGCACCACATCACGGGCGTGGCACACCAGCCACGCCGCGCTCAGCAGGGATGCGCAGGTGAACAGGAAGACGAGGATTTGCAGGTGGGGAATTGAAATGGGGCTGCTCCGTTAAAAGCCTGACCCCGCATTTTCAACTCACCAATCCTGCGATGGGTTCCACAACCCGCAATCCTCCCGATCACCCGCCCTTAATCAGCGTCTCAGTTCTCGACGGCGAATGTCAGCTCTGCATGCTCTTGCAGACGATCCACCAGAGCCTCGCCAAGGAACGAACCCGGAGTGCCCACGCCGCCCGGCGCGTCGCTTTCAAGCAGTCCCATCGCGGTCTCGGCAATCATGCGACTGGTTGAGCCATAGCCCGGATCATACTTGCCCTTCACGCTGAAGTGCAGGGCGTCCTCACCCCGTTCTTTGGCATCGGGTTTTTCTGCCACGAACAGCACATCGTAAAAGCCGTTGTCGCGCTCTTCCTTGCTCGGGCCTTCACCCGGCTTGGGCGGCTTTGAGCCGAACGGATTCTTCATCATGTTCGCCATCGCTTCTGCGGCGGCCTTGCCTGCTTCGCCGGGGCTGGTGAGCATCATCTCGTCATACTTGAAGTCTTCACCGTAAGGGTGGCCCAGCAGGAAATTGGTGCGGTGCACGTTTTTCGTGTTGATCGGCGCCATCACAAACGGAGCGGCCCATTTGCCCAGATCACCTTCATAGCCCGGCACCATACCGTTGGGCTGGCTTGCGCCTTCAAAGCCCGGCGTCAGCGCAAAAGGGCTGGCGAGCACCTTGAAAATACCCGGGTTCTTTGCCGCCGCTTTCATCGTTGCGGTCAGGCTGGCTGCGGTCCCGCCGGAGAATGTGCCCGCCATGGCGCGCACGCGGCCACGGATGCGCGGTGATACTTTGCCAAAGCGCTCCTTCGCGGCCTTTTGCGCCATCATCACGCCCAGATCGAAGGGGATCGAGTCAAACCCGCTGGAAAAGCAGATGCGCGCGCCGCTTGTGCGGGCGTTTTCATGATGCTCGGCGATCTTGTCGGCCATCCATGCGGGCTCTCCGCAAAGATCGGCGTAGTCTGTGCCGGTGGCGACACATGCGGCGAGCAGCTTGTCACCATATAGCTGATACGGGCCGACGGTGGTGATCACCACCTTGGTGCGGCGGCACATCGCCTCCAATTCGCCCATGTCATCGGCATTGGCCACGACCAGCGGGGTATCGGCAGGCGCGCCAATTTCATCGCGCACAGCCTCCAGCTTTTCCTGAGATCGGCCTGCCATCGCCCATTTGGGGGCGTTCTCCGAGCTGCCATAGTGATTGCTGAGATATTCGGCGACGAGGCGGCCTGTAAAGCCGGTTGCGCCGTATACGATGATGTCAAATTCTGGTGATGCCATGTGGTATTCTCCTTTGCCCCAGCCATGCAGTCGCGGTGTCTCGAAGTCAAAGCGGCATGATGCGATTATTTCCGTCTAAGTTGACACAATTGACACCGCGTCAGCTTTGAATTCCGGCCTATCTCTCTGCGAAACATGATGAAATCACTGAAACCCAAAGTTGACACATGTCCGGCAGATTTCACCTTTGAAAGAGCTATGGATGCAACCACCCATCATCCGCCTAGAGGATCGCGGCGGTGTAGGAAAATGGGGTTTGGGCGGGGCTTGCGGTTCTCCCCTGTCCCCAAGGCCGGTGTTCGTGGGTTGCTGTACGCGCTATAGTGACTGCGCTGCTTTCCGCCCCTTTTTCTACCCCGGTCTCCCTCGTCACCCCGGCGAAGGCTGGGGTCCAGAGCAATCCGGCACAGAGCCCTGATGCTTGAGATCCCAGCCTGCGCTGGGATGACGGATTGTGGGGTGGAAAGGTAACATTAAACGATCATCTGCCATGAAGCGGGCATGGCAGAATCAGAGACCATCTCGTCGGACTGGTTGGCAGATCGAGCCGCATTGCACGATGCTATTGCACTTTCGGCTCGTTGGGATGGATCGAAATTGAAAGTTGAGATCAATGACGAATGGCCCAACCTGCTGAATTCAGAGAAGAGCGACCGTAATCGATGCGGAGGGTGGCTGGCCTTCGAAGGAGCGCAAATAATTCACGGCAACTTGGGAGACGTGCCCAATCGCCATGTGAATGAGCTCAGATTGGACGATGGGAAGTGGTCGCTCTTTTTCGCGAGGAAATCATTGTTCTCGAAACGGGGCCTGCTGACGATTAGCGCTGAGAACGCAGTCTTCGAACCAAAGCATCGAGTAATCGAATGACCGCTCCAGGCTCGACAACTGCCATCGACCATTGCCTCACAAACCAAAACGCCCGCGATCATTAGCGCTTCGCTAACCGCTGTGCCGCAACACTGGCATACTCGCCAAAGGAGACCAGCGTTGGACACCGCCACCCTATACGACACTTTCCGGCTTCAGCATCCTGACCTCGCGGCGGCCACGGATCGGCGGCACGCGGCGTTCTGGGAAACGGGTAAGACCGGGGTGAGCTATCTGTGGTTTGAGAGCCTGGCCAATGAACTCAATGCGTGGATGCGGGACGGCGAAAAGCATGCCGCGATTGGCGCTGCCTTCAAATACCTTGATCAGGCATTCCGCCGAGGAGACGCGGAGGTCCGCGACTGGATTGACGTCGGGCTGGTCGAGAACCTGTTCTGGCAGGTGCCCGCGAAACACGCCGGACCAGTCTGGCCGCTGCTGCCGCCCAGCCTGCAACAGCTCTATATCGCATTTCACCATCACCTGCCGGAGATGGAGGCATAGGGTCAGGCTCCGCACAAGCCCGGCAGCTTTTGGGAAAGCGCTGGGTTATCGGGAATGGCCGGAACTGTGGTGGAGAGCTGACTGTCGGCTTCTGAAACCGAAGCGCGCGAAAGCAGGCGCCGTTTTGGGAACGGATTCAATGGCTGCGATCGATCCAAGCTGAGTAGGCTCGCCTCGCCATTTCAACAGATACGCTGCCGCTCTCTTGTGTTATCCTGCCCGAAAGGCTGTTTGTGAGGAGACGACGGCGGGTGCTGAACACGGTTCTCGGAATCTGCTTCCGCATACTTGGCGTAAGCACCATGTTGATCGGCGGCTCAAACTTTCTGTTTGGCATAGCCTTCACGGCTAAGATGTTCGACACTGCACTTCAGCTGGGAGGCTTGGAGCCCAGCACACTCAGGGAGTTTTCGACGGCGAGCGTCGATAGCGAGTTCCGATTCTATTCTGTCTTCTGGTTCGCCTATGGCGCGCTGCTTTGGCGAACCGCCGGACGGCTCCAAACAGATTTCATACTTGCAGGCTGGCTCATCGCTTTGTTCGCAATAGGCGGAGCCGGTCGCGTGATTTCATATGTCGCCTATGGACCACCTGCACCACTCTTTCTCTTTTTAACTTGGATAGAGATCATCCTCACAATCCTAATGGCTGGCGCTTGGGTCATGCTTTCAAGCAAAGGCGGCGAGGAGCCGAGATCACACTCCTAACTACTCATCCGACTCTTCCCTCGGTTCAGGCATTCGAGATAGCGAAAACTCTGTCCGCTCTTGGGACCTCGGCGATTACCTTCAAACGTCCGCAAATAGGGTCGAAAACGGACTGACCGCTTTGTTCCGCAGCTGAGCGAAAGCCGTCGTTCAAATCCTTGCTAACCCGGCGTTAAAGCCTCGGAAGCGTGACGCCGCGCTGGCCCATATATTTGCCTGCGCGATCCTTGTAACTCGTCTCGCAGCGTTCATTGCCTTGCAGGAACAGGAACTGGCACGCGCCTTCATTGGCGTAGATTTTGGCGGGCAGAGGGGTGGTGTTGGAAAACTCCAGCGTGACGTGCCCTTCCCAACCCGGCTCCAGCGGGGTGACATTCACGATGATCCCGCATCGCGCATAGGTGCTCTTGCCAAGGCAGATGACGAGCACATCCTCGGGCACGCGGAAGTATTCGACTGTGCGGGCCAGAGCAAAGGAGTTTGGCGGGATGATGCAGACATCGGTCTCACGGTCGACAAGGCTTCCCGCATCGAAGCTTTTCGGATCAACCGTGGCCGAGTTCACATTGGTGAAAATCTTGAATTCGGGCGCGACGCGCGCGTCATAGCCATAGGAGCTGAGGCCGTAGGAGATCACCCCCTCGCGCCGCTGCGCCTCGACAAACGGCTCGATCATGCCGTGTTCCTGTGCCTGTTTGCGAATCCATTTGTCTGAAAGAATTGCCATGCATGAATGATTTGCGGAACCGCGATGCTGGGGCAAGGGTGCTGTCGATTTAGGTGTGGGAGATTGAGGCGCATGGCCCTCCGGTCCGGGCCGCCTGCGATCGCTCGATTGCAGTTACCATGTGCCCCTGGATAGCGTATACGGTTCGCCATGGAAGAGACTGACACAGATCATCCCGCGCCCGCCAGATTGACGAGAGATGTGGCTCTGGCGGAGAAACTCTTTGAACTGGTGGAGCGGCTGCTTCTGGTGATCATCATGGTCATGACGCTTGCCGCGGTCGGCGTTGAGGTTTGGACCGTGATTGAGCGCGGCAAGGTTGAACTGGCGGATTTGCTGCTGATGTTCCTCTACACCGAAGTTATCGGCATGATCGCGGTGTTCTACACTGGCAAAGGCTCGTTCTTCGTCTTCCCGATATTCATCGCGATCACCGCCATCGCGCGGCTGATCGTGCTTCAGGGAAAGGATATGGCGCCTGAAAATGTGCTGTTCGATTCCGGCGCGATCCTGCTCCTGGCGATTGCAGCGGTGGTGATCGGACGCTTCAAATCGACCTAGCATGGACAACGACGGAGGTGGGTCTGAACGGGTCCGCCTATTCAGCACCAGCGCCGAATCTGTAGAGCATCAATCGCAAGGCGCCTGATCCGCCAATGGGGCCGCCATCCCTGATTTCCTGCATCACGGCGAGGTGGCCGTCACTGGCCGAGATCGCTTTGCCGAAGCGGCCATATTCCTCGCCTGTGGAATGGCCATAGGTCAAGAGATGCTTGCCTGATGCCGCGTCAAAGATGATGAGCCCGCCCTGATTCTTCTTCGGTCCTGACCAGTCAGGTATGCCGGATATCAAGTATCGCCCCTCTACACTGAGGCCCGTGGGAAAGCCCCAGCCCTGCTTGCCGGCCCCGACTTCTTCGTAAGTGTCAGGCGTGCCCGGATCAGCGATGGAGAAAACGCGTTTGCCCGTCGCCAGATCAAAGGCATGGACGATGCCGGTGGGCCATTTGATCTGGCCGGTTTCTTCCAGTTCTCCGACATAGAGCAGGGT
>JBARXS010000110.1:0-1780 GCA_049647465.1 Erythrobacter sp. | reverse complement strand
TTGACGGCGCGATCACCGTAGACGCCGAAGACGCCCGCGAAATGGCACGCCGGGCCGCGCGCGAGGAAGGGATGCTGGTCGGCATATCATCGGGCGCGACACTGGCTGCGATTGCGAAGAAGCTGCCCTATCTGGACGCAGGAACCCGCGTGCTGGGCTTTAACTATGATACAGGCGAGCGGTATCTCAGCGTACCCGACTTCCTGCCCGTGGAGTAAGGCCACGGTCACTCGCTGATTTGGAGCGGCTCGCTGATGCGGGCCGCTTCGATCTCCGCATTGCTGAACGGCAGCCGCTGCCAGTGTTTCTCCGAATACAGCCGCGTTTGATCGGCGTAGTGCGGCGAGGCGGGATCGGTCGATTGCGAATAGCTCAGGATTGCATCGGCGACGGGGCCATCCTCATCAAAGCCGATAATCTGGATGTAACTTGATCCGTGCACGGGCGTGATCCCGCCAGCGATTTTGCGGCTCCGCTGCATATTGAGAACGCCCGCTGTTCCGGGGCCGCCATGCACCGCAATCCGGTCATCGCCATCCAATCGCACTTGCACCTCACCCCATGGCGCATCCAGCGCAATGCCGTCGGCCTCTATCTCGGCAGCAGCCTCCAGCAGTTTTTCACGCAAGGTCATGGGCAGGAGGTTGTCGGTAACGAGATCGCGGGGCGTTTCGATCGGATTGGCGGGATCAAATGGTACAGACCAAAGGTCATCGCGCCGCCGGACCTTTTCCCAGAATGTGACGAACAGATAAGCCCCCTTACTGTCCGCCTCGAACCGCCCGTCCCATTCATCCAGAACCACGCAAGCCTTTGCCACTACGTGGAATTTGAAACACTGCTCGTTGACCGCATCGACAACCATATCAGCGGCAAGGCTCTTGTTACCGAATACCAACGCCTGCGCAGCAGCATGGTCCATCTTACCTGCGGCCAACGCTCCCTCGGTCTCGGTAAAGTTTGATCGCGTGCGCAGCGACAGCGCCTTGGCATGCTCACCCAGAATTGGCGACAGTTCTTTCCACGGATTGCGCGGATTGCTGATCCAGTAACTGTCATTGCTGTTCGTCACATAATCGCGCCGGGTCCGCGATGCTTGCTCAGAGGCAGGGAGCAAACCAGACTTTCCATCTTCCGACGCTGTGTTCCAGTCGCATTCGGTGCGCGATCCATCCAGCAACGTCACCTGGCTTGCGACGAGGGCGGAAAAGGGCGTGGAACAGTTCGCAATCAGCTCCGCCGTCACATTGGGCACGGCGGTGACATCGGCGTGAAGCGCATTGCCATCGCGGTCGGCTGCAATCGTGTTGACCCAGGGAATACCCAGCGTTTCGCTGACCGCCGCTTCGATCTCGGCCACATTGCCGGCCTGTCCAATCTTCAGCCAGGCATCAATCGCACGCTGATTGCCGGAATTGGCATCGCGCAAGGCAAAGGCGAACTGCTTGCTCCATTGCACGCCGCTGCCCGGCACTGTGACGACGGGTCCAAATTTGGTGTAGTACATCTGTCGGTAAACAGGCTCGGCATCGTCGGGCATCGGCACGCTGATGAAGCGGCTTTCCATCTCCACCGGTTCGCCATCAAGCATGTAGGTCGTGGAGCTTTCAGGTGAGAGGGTGAGCGCATAGACAGTGAAATGGCGCGCGGCTGTGACCGTGTGCGTCCATGCGACATCGCGGTTGAAGCCCAGTGTCGGGATAGGTGTGCCAGCAATGCCGACGCCCATCACATCATAGCCGCCCGGCGCTTGAACATGCATCTGCCAGAATCGCGCAGG
>JBARXS010000109.1:0-2895 GCA_049647465.1 Erythrobacter sp. | reverse complement strand
TCTTCAATTTCGCAAAAGGCGCGGGCACCGAGCATTCGCTGCTGCCGGTCGGGGTGGTGGAGCAACAGCAGCATATTGTCGGGATTGGGCTTGGGTTCTTCGTCTTCGCCGAGAGGGGCGATCGCATCCAACGGATCAAACGGGCTCTCCCGACCGACCTCAGCATCTAATACTGCTAGCTCGTCATCATACATATTCGCTGGCATGTCCACTGGTCGCCTGCTGCCTCAAAACCCTTTAATCTGCGTGGGGGCAGCCATCTACCCCCATCTCGTTCCATTCTAAAGCTCAGACAGTACGCGACGAGCAGCGGCTAGCGTATTCTCGATGTCCTCATCGGTGTGAGCTAGAGAAGTAAACCCGGCTTCAAACTGAGAGGGGGCAAGGTATACGCCATTTTCTAGCATACCCCTATGGAAGCGGCTGAACTTTTCAAGATCAGACTTCTTCGCATCGTCGTAGTTGTGAACGGGTTCGCTGGTAAAGAACATGCCGAACATTGCGCTGATGTTGCCACCTGAGACCTCGTGACCTGTTTCCTGCGCTGCCGTCAAAAGTCCCTGGCTGAGCTTGTGAGTAATCTGCTCTAGCTGCTCATAAGCGCCGGGGCGACGCAAGATTTCCAACGTTTTGATACCAGCCGTCATTGCTAGGGGATTACCCGAGAGCGTTCCGGCTTGATAAACCGGGCCTGCTGGGGCGACCATTTCCATAATTTCTCGCCGACCGCCGTAGGCTCCGACGGGCAAGCCACCGCCGATGACTTTGCCCATCGTGGTCAGATCAGGCGTAACACCGAACTTTTGCTGGGCACCGCCGTAAGCAATGCGAAAGCCGGTCATCACTTCGTCAAATACCAGCAGCGCGTCATTTTCGCGGGTGATCTCTCTTAAGCCCTCTAAGAAACCAGCGTCGGGCGTAACGAAGCCAGAGTTGCCGACGACCGGCTCTAAAATGACGCCAGAACTTTCTCCGGGGTTTTCGGCAAAGAGCTTTTTAACTGCTTCTAAATCGTTATAGGGCGCATTTAGCGTGTCGGCAGTGGCGGCTTTGGGGACGCCGGGAGAGTCGGGCAGGCCCAGGGTAGCGACGCCAGAACCGGCTTTGACCAGGAACATATCGGCGTGGCCGTGGTAGCAGCCCTCAAATTTGATGATTTTATTGCGACCGGTGAAGGCGCGCATCAGGCGGAGAACGGCCATGCAAGCTTCTGTGCCGGAGTTGACGAAGCGCACCATTTCGACGCTGGGCACCGCGTCAATCACGGCTTCGGCCAGCACGTTTTCTAAATAGCAGGGTGCGCCAAAGCTGGTGCCTTTGTCGAGGGCGGCCTTGAGAGCGGCGAGCACTTCTGGGTGGGCATGGCCGCAGATGGCTGGCCCCCAGGTGCCGACGTAGTCAATATATTTGTTGTCGTCAACATCCCAAACGTAAGCGCCTTTGACGTGGTCGAAGACGATGGGCTGGCCGCCTACTGAGCGAAATGCCCGCACGGGTGAACTGACGCCACCGGGCATCAGCGACTGGGCGGCGGAAAAAATTTCGTTAGATTTGGTCGTTTTTAGGGTCGTGGTGGTAACCAAAACGCGCTCCTTGCGGTAAAAAGAGGATTAGTCGCTGGCAGAACTGACTCTGCTCACGCTGTACAGTTTCTGTCTATCAGAGGGTCTGTATTTGAGTCGTGGCCCAGGCAGGCCGACGCTAAGCAGTATTTTTTATCCTAGCGTGTCCTTCCGGCTTGTTTTGCGGTGTTAAGGAATGTAGAGCGGAACGCTAAGAACCCAAATGGCTGCCGTGATCTCTATGGGGCGCTGTGAGGCTGAACTGCGCTATAAACGTATTTACAAAATAAATACGTTTGCCTATAATGCACCTTATGGATGTGTATTTTTCACTCAACGGCATCACTTTTGTCTGGAATGAGGAGAAGGCAAGCGCTAATCCGCTCAAACATGACGGCATTACCTTTCCTCAAGCCGCAGAAGTCTTCTTCGATCCGCTATTGGTCGTCGTTGATGCCAGTCGCAACGATGAAGCCAGGGATGCCGTCATTGCTCTAGACAAAAGGTGGAACCTCTTGTTCGTTGTGTTTGTCGAACGCGAGGATGACTACATCCGGATTGTCTCTGCCCGCAAAGCTACCCGAAAGGAGCGTGAATACTATGAAGCCTGATGCTCTCAAAAAGCGACTTAAACGCGATCGCCCCATGACTACAGTCACGATTCGTATGCCCGAAGATGTGATTGAAGACTTAAAGCGAATAGCGCCGATCTTGGGGTTTTCCGGCTATCAGCCGCTTGCGCGGACATACATCGGCCAGGGGCTACGTACCGACATGGAACGCTTGGAGAACGACACCCTTTCGCCTTTGATTGACAGTTTGAAGCGTCGCGGTGTCAGTGATGACGTAATTCAAGCGGCCCTCAATGAAGTCGTGAAAGGATAAAGGCGCTAGGAATGCTCATTGCGAAATCGTTAGCGCTTGCAGCGACGGCACGCTTTGGCCTCGCCAGCGTAGGATTGACCAGGCATAAGCCTTCCGTAGCATCAGCCGATCAGCGGATTGTCTGAGCGTCGATAGTTCCTGGCGCTCTGGCTCTGTCAATTGACCGTCTTCATGTTTTTCTAACAGTTCTACTTGTCGCACATGGTCGGTTGGGCCTACTTCAGACTGAGCTACCCTGAGAAGGTCTTCGGTTGCTAGGATTTGCAGCTTAAGCAGCTCTGCTCTCAGTTCGGGTGAGGCATCTTCCATAGAGGGCGGCAGGTTACTAATCACGCTTTGAGCGGCAAGCGCCGCAATCGGCTGCGCTGTTTCCTCGGAAATCCGGGCGAGCTGCCGATACACAGACTCGGGTAGCTCAATTTCTACGCGCTGCATGGCCATAGGTCTA
>JBARXS010000108.1:0-3826 GCA_049647465.1 Erythrobacter sp. | reverse complement strand
TGCCCAGAACCGCGTCGGCAAATTCCTTGCAGGTGCGGACATGGGCGGGTTTTCCGTTGAAGGTGGTGCCTTCTCCGATCCGCCCGACCCAACGCTCACGCGCGATGGGCTGGTCAATCACGCCCAGTACAGGCCAGCCGTCTTGAACCAGGGCAATCAGAGTGCCAAAGATCGGACGTCCGGCGATAAAGCTGGTGGTGCCATCAATCGGATCGAGCACCCATTGCCGCCCTGCGCCTTCGTTGCTTGTGCCGTATTCCTCGCCGATTATGCCATCATCGGGAAAGTGCTCTTCAATGAGGGCACGCATCGCGGCCTCGGCGGCGCGGTCAGCCTCGGTCACGGGCGAGCGGTCGCTTTTGCGCTCCTCACTCCATTCCCCGCGAAACATCGGGCGGATGACGGAGCCCGCCGCATCGGCAAGGGCATTGGCGAGTTTGAGGTCTTTGGGGGTCATGCAATTTCCTTATTCGTCATTGCGAACGAAGTGGAGTCGCAAGACAGCCACAGGCCAACTAGTCCAGAGCGGTGCACGTGCTGCTCTGGCTTGCCGCTCGCAATGACGATGTGAATTTAGCGCTCACCCCAGTAATCAAAAGCCGCTTCCTGATGCAGCGCGACATAGGCCTTCGCCTCGCGCCCCTCCCAGTCCATCGGCCATGTGCCCGGCAACTCACCGGCGAGATGCGAGCGGCTGACGAACCAGCCCTGACCCGGCAGGCGATCGGACTGGCGCACTACCAGCACCGCGAGCCCCGGCTCGCCTGCTATCCGCCCGTCCTCATCCAGCTTGTCCAGCACCGCGCAAAGCGCCCGCATCTTGGGCCGGGTAAAGCGGTATCCCAGCAATTGCAGCATCTGCGAATAGGTCAGCGCATTGTGCGCCCGCGCCGCCCCGATCAGAATTTCGCGAACTTCGGTAGGGTCAAACATACAGCCTCCTCTGCACCATTGCGCGTGGCATTGAATTCATTGATTATTCAGCCCCACTCTCGCAGGCAAATGACGCAGGGGCCAATTCGAGACAGTAAAAAAGGGTGTCGCTTATGAAGAAGTTTGGCGTTTTGCCTGCCGCTTGCGTTGCATCGGCACTGACTATGGCCAGCATACCAGCAGCAGCGCAATATGCGGGGCCGGACTATTATGAAGGCCCGTTCAATTACGCTGCTGGTTGTCTGGGCGGCTGTTCGGCGGAACCGGTTATCGGTGATTTGGGTCGGCCCGAACTTCGCGAACTTCATGACGGTCAGATCGTCATGCGTCTCTCACGCGGATTTCGACTGCTGGATGCCGAGCGTTATGATCGCGCATCACGGACCTTCAAAACAGCCCTGCGGCGTTATCCCCACAATCCGGTGCTGAAGTTTCACGCCGGCCGCGCGGCCTATCTTAATGGTGAGACGGACACGGCGCGTGAGCTTTTCACCAAGGCAATGGCGAGTGACGATAAGGACGGGCGCGACGAGGACAGCATGCTCAATGAAGCGCAGCGTACTTTCGCAATGAACGCTTTGGCAAACCTCGAGCAGGATTAATCAAACAGCGAACTCACGCTGCTTTCGTCCGCGATCCGGCGGATGGCTTCGCCTACCAGCGGGGCGATGGTCATGATGCGGATACGGTCGGAGGCGAGCGCGGCCTCGGTCGGGCGGATTGAATCCGAGATCACCAGCTCCTGCATTTGCGACCCGTTGATCCGCGCGACCGCGCCGCCTGACAGCACGCCGTGCGTGATATAGGCCGCGACGGACTTTGCCCCGTTTGCGAGCAGCGCATCGGCCGCGTTGCACAATGTGCCGCCTGAATCGACGATGTCGTCGATCAGGATGCAGTGGCGCCCCTCGACCTCGCCGATGATGTTCATCACTTCGCTTTCACCGGGGCGATCGCGGCGTTTGTCGACGATGGCGAGCGGGGCGTTGTCCAGCCGCTTTGCCAGCGCCCGCGCACGCACCACACCGCCGACATCGGGGCTGACGACCATCAGATCCTGATCGCCGTAGCGCGCCTGAATATCCGCCGCCATGACGGGCGCGCCATACAGGTTATCGGTCGGGATATCGAAAAAGCCCTGAATCTGGCCCGCATGAAGGTCCACCGCCAGCACACGGTCCGCGCCTGCCTCGGTAATCAAATTCGCCACCAGCTTGGCCGAGATCGGCGTGCGCGGGCCGGGTTTGCGGTCCTGCCGGGCATAGCCGAAATAGGGCACTACCGCTGTAATCCGCTTGGCCGAGGCACGCCGCAGCGCGTCGATACAGATCAGCAGTTCCATCAGATTGTCGTTCGCCGGGTATCCGGTCGGCTGGACCAGAAACACGTCCTGCCCGCGCACATTCTCGTGGATTTCGACGAAGATTTCCTCATCGGCAAAGCGCCGCACGCTCGCATCGGTGAGGGGGGTTTCGAGATAGCCCGCAATCGCGCGCGCCAGCGGCAGGTTTGAATTGCCGGACATGATCTTCATGGGTGACGAATCCCTCGGGCCAGAAATGTTGCACCACCGCCTAGCCCAGCGTCACGGATTTGCAACAGGGGCAATCCCGGTTTGTCCGCAAGTCATCGCGCTCTAGTCATCATAAACGAAGATCACCTGATCCGCGTCCTGCACCCGCACCCACACCTGATAATAGCCCGGCTCGTGCTCTCCGCGTATGTTGGCGACGGGGCGCGGGGCCCCGGTGCGCGCGTCGATCCATTGCAGGCGCACTTCCCCATCGACCACGATCCGCCGGTTTCCCAGCCGCCGCATCATGGTGAACATGTTGAGGTCATCGGCCTTGGCCGAGCGGTGGCAGCCCAGCACCTCGATCCGGCCATCACGCGCGCCCCCGCCGCATGCGCGCGCGCGGCGCAACAGGTCCCACAGCGCATCCTCGGTAAGGGCGATGGTGAGCGTGCCGAACCGCCCATAGCCCAGTTGAGAATTGATGAAGAACAGCTCGCCCAGCTCCCCATGCAGGCTGCGCCCACCGCCCAGCACATCGAGCAGAAAGCGCCCGGGGCGCGTCTGACCCTCGCCCGCCTCATAAGCCATGGCAACCGCCTCGGCAGGGGTGACACAGCCGGTCTCGCATTCGGGAATGTTCGGGCGGACAGTGTTGAGCGTGGTTTCCGTGGCGAGCAGTTGGGTGACGCGCTGTTGGATGTCGGGCGCAATGCCAGACTGGACGCGGCTTTGCGGCGCATCGGAGCCTGCGGCGAGGAGCGCCGAGGGGGCGATGAGCAGGATGAAGGCGGCTATGGCACGGAGCACGGGTTGCGTTCTTTAGGGGCAGGGTTGGGGTTGGCGAGACCAGAGACCGCCCGCCATGAATGGTGCATGAGCGGGGGGTCGCGATGTCGAGCGATTTAACTGCCTCGCACCCATCTTCTCCCCGTCACCCCAGCGCAGGCTGGGGTCCAGAGCAATCAGGCAAAGCGCTTTGCCGCACTAGATCCCAGCCCCAAAAGACAAATGGCGCTGGGATGACGTGGTGTTGGGGTGGAAGCGGGCGTTGACTAATGAGCTTAAAACATCCGCTCGGCGTTCAAAATCGCGACCCATCCCCCAATCGTAAAGGCTAAAAGAGAAACATTGAACGAAAGTAGTCTTTTACGTTCTGGCTGCTCGACGAGAGCTTTCCAACGAAAAGGTCGAAAAAACGCCAAGTATCCCACACCAATGAAGAGCAACCAGTTGCCTACTAAGAACGGGGCGAGGGGAAGGGATGCAAATGCGAAGGGCGAAATCAGCAAGACTGCGGATGCTGACACAGAAGCATACGCTGCTTTCACATAGTTTGGTTGTGAACGGAATGTCATTCTCAGAGCCCTAGCGCGGGCG
>JBARXS010000107.1:0-19237 GCA_049647465.1 Erythrobacter sp. | reverse complement strand
CGCTCGCGCCAATGCGCATCGCTGCGCGGATATCCACGGGCTCGCCTTCGGGCAGTGTATCGAGGATCGCAATCAGCTTTTTGCCGCCGCTCGCCCTGCTGCCGCCATGCGGATCGTTGGCGATGGGCTGAAGCGCGGTTTTGGCCAGCGCCACCTTGCCTTCCTGCATCCACATCGTCGCCACATTGAACCACAGCCCCTTGTCAAAGGGAGCAAGCTGCGCTGCCCGCTCCAGTGCATGGCGCGCATTTTCAGGCGGCTCGAGCCCGCGTTGGACATAACTTCGATAGTAATAGATCAGCGGTAGCGGGTGATCGTTCTCGATTTGGTTCAGCGCGGTGAATGGCGCCATCGCGGCATCATAGGCTTGATCGGGGACAGGCGAATCCTTGGCCTTGCGGAACAGCGCAAAGCCTTTCTGCACATAGGGATTGGTGCGTGTGGGATCGATGGCAATCGCGCGGTCCGCCGCCGCAATCGCCTCATCATCATTGCCTGCGTCGAATTCTGCCTCTGACAAGGCGGCAAGGACGCCCGCATCATCGGGATAGGTTGCGGCCAGTTCGCGCACATCCTCAAGGATTTCGGCGGCTTGTTCTGAATTGACGCCGCGCTGAGACTTGATGCGCAGCGGCATCACCTTGGCCTCACCTTCGGGCAGGCGGCGCAAGGTCACCTCGCCAATGGTCAGGTCTTTGGCGGCCAATTGAAGCATGCGGAAATTGCGCCCGCGAATATACTGCATCAATTCGCGTTCCAGCGCATCGAGATCGCCGAACGCTTCTTCTGCTGCGTCGATGGAGCTTTTCCCGAGCCTGATCGCTTTGGAATAGGCGACCAGCTGATCACGGCGATCCGGATTGAAGGTAAGGTAGTGGTACAGCACCCAGCTGCGGCCATAGAATGCTTCGGTCGGACTTTCCTTGCGCCTGTCACGGGCCGTGGAGGCCAGCAAGTCGCGCAGGCGAAATTTGCTGACATACGACATTTCGGGCGCGCGGTGCCGCGCCACCCGCCCAATCAGAACGCCGCCATCTTTCTGAAATGTCGCGGCGGCGAAAAATTCCGCCATGCCCTCGCTCATCCAACGCGGCATTTCAAAGCGCGAGGATGCGATCAGGAAGTGGTGCGCATATTCGTGCAGCAGAACGATGGTTGAGAAATGCGGATAGCCGTTCTTGCTCTTGATATCCTGTACGAAGGCGCGACTAGCCCCGGCGCGCGGGATATAAAATCCGGCGATGTTGCGTGATCCCTTGCCCGCGACTTTGCGCAATTGGCGGCCGCTGCCGACGGCGAATATGACGACGCGGTTCGACGGGCTGGGCTTGGCCACCCGGTAGCCGAGCAGGTACTCCATCGCCTTGTGATACCGCTCGAGATTCTCGGCATATCTCCGGATGTCTTTCTCGCTGTCATCGGCATAGATGACGAAGTTATCGCTTGATGCTTCATACCAGTCGGCCCGCGCCGCGCCGGGGATAAGAGTAGTGAGGCCCAGCGCAAGAGCGAAGAGCAGGGCAAAATGATATGCGCGGGTAAGCATTGGTCTGTGGCCTCTTGATCAGTGACTGCGACTTCACTGCGAAGATGCATCATAGCGCCTTGATATTGCATGACCAGATGCGGATTTACCGCAGATCGATCTTAAATCCCGGCCAGCCATTAGGCCCCATTCTTCAGACCATCCAGATAGGTCCAGATCTGGCTCACCACTACGGACCCTTCGCCCACGGCGCTGGCAACGCGTTTGACAGAGCCGGATCGCACATCGCCCACGGCAAAGATGCCATCGGTGCCGGTTTCGAACGGGCTTTCCCGTCCCACCGCGCTGCCGGTTAGGACGAAGCCTTTCCCGTCCGTTTCCACCAGACCCGAAAGCCACTTTGTGTTGGGTGCCGCGCCGATCATGATGAACAGGGCGGTGGTGTCGATGTGTGTCTCGCCATCGGGCTTCGAAAAGGTGACGCCGCTCAGCCATTTCTCACCATGCAATGCGGTGACCTGTGCGTGATAGTGGATGGTGACGCGCGGGTCCGCTTCGAGGCGGCTGGTGAGATAGCTCGACATGGATGAGGCGAGACTGCCCGACCGCACGACAAGGTGCACATGCTTTGCCGTGCGCGACAGGAACATGGCGGCTTGGCCGGCGGAATTGCCGCCGCCGATCACGACCGCTTCGGTCTGGCCGCAAAAGCGCGCTTCCATCTCGGTCGCGGAGTAGAACACGCCGGACCCTTCGAGCTCGCGCAGGTTCTCAAGCGGCAGGCGGCGATATTGCACGCCAGTGGAGACGAGCACGGCATTGGCGCAGATTTCGTCGATAGTCTCGTCGTCACCATCGAGTGTCGCGCAAAAACTGCCATCCTCGCGCCGCTCAAGCGCCTTGACCCGGCGCGGCATGACAAAGCGCGTGCCGAATTTGAGCGCCTGTATCTGCCCGCGATAGGTGAGGTCGGTGCCTGAAATGCCCGTGGGAAAGCCCATGTAATTCTCGATCCGGCTGGACGTGCCAGCCTGTCCGCCAACAGCCATATCTTCGATCACCAGCGCATCCAGCCCTTCGGATCCGGCATAGACAGCCGCCGCCACGCCCGCAGGCCCGCCGCCAACGATCAGCAGGTCGAAAGTGCGCTGCGAACAGATGTCGAGATCAAGGTTGAGAAACTGTGCGACCTTGCGCGGGGTGGGGTCTTCCAGCTTGGTATCAGTGCCCAGAATGACGCTGGGTTCGTGCCCCGTCAGATCGCAGACCTTGTTCGTTTCCGCGTCGCGGGCGTCCATGTCATAGCTTTCGAACGGGATGCGATTGCGCGAGAGGAAGCGTTCCACCTCCTGCACCGCCGGATCGCGATCAGCACCGATGACTTTGACCGAGCCATTGCTCAGCTCAAACTGCTTGCGACGGCGGGCGGAAAAGACGGTGATGATATGGTCGGAAAGCTCGGGCACGCGGCTCATCAGGTCCAGCATCGCGGTGCGCGGAGCCTCGATCACGCGGGTGTCCACCGAGGCGCGCATTCTCAGATAATTGGTGCCGCGATTGAGAAAGCCGATCTCGCCCATGAACTGTGTCGGGCCAAGCGCGGATTCGAGCATGCGTTCATTGGTGTAGGGGTTGACCACCTCGATCTCCCCTTCGAGGACATAGACAAACGTGTCCATCGGTTCGCCGATTTCCGCCACGATCTCACCCGCCCTATATGTGCGCTCCGCACCGATCTCGCAGATCGCCGCGACATGCGCGTCAGCCAGCGGCACGCGCCGCATTGTTTCAAGGTCTTGACCAATCTGCTCCATCGCGGGGCTCCTGCTGGCGGCCGGTAAGAGGGCGCCGATGAAAGGGGTGCGCGGTCCAGATAGGAGTTGGCGCGCGCAGTTACACCCTCGCGCCCTCGATATAGCGACTCACGGTGTTTTCGACGACATTGAGCGGAGCATTGCCGCCAAGGATGACAGCGGTGTTAAACGCCTTGAAGTCATACGCGCCGCCCAGCTCGCTTTGTGCCCGCGCGCGCTGGCGCAGGATTTCGGAATGGCCGATTTTATAGCCGCACGCCTGACCCGGCCAGCTGCAATAGCGGTCCACTTCGCTGGCGACTTCTTCGACCTTGGACCCGTTGCGTTCGACAAAGAAGCGGTTCGCTTGGCTTCGCGTCCAGCGTTTGTGATGCAGCCCGGTGTCCACCACCAGACGGCAGGCGCGAAAGGCGATGGCTTGCAGATATCCGAGCCGCCCGACCTTGAAATCATCATACGCGCCCAGCTCATCGGCGAGCTGTTCGGCATACAGCGCCCACCCTTCGCTAAACGCGTTGAAGGCGAGGATCGAGCGGATCAGCGGCAGGCGGTTGGAAAACTCGCCCTCCCACACATGGCCCGGAATGCTCTCATGGAAAGTCAGATCGGGCAGATCATATTTGCGGTGCAGATCGGTGGTGCGCAGATTGATCCAGAACCGCCCCGGAATGCTGCCATCCTTGCTGCCCGCCCCGCCATAGGCACCGGGCGCGCCCAGTTCTTCCGCAGCGGGAATGCGGCGCACTTCCAATGGCGGATCGACCAGCTGAGTGAAGGCGCGCGGCATCTGTGCGCGGATATAATCGACCTGTTCGTTGATGAAGGCGAATATCTCTTTACGGCCCTCATCGCCGGGCGCGAATTTGTAGCGCGGATCATCGCCCAGCGCCTGCATACGTTCACCCACACTGCCCTTGGTGTAGCCGATTTCCTTCAGGATCGGGTCCATCCGGCCATGCAGTTCGGCCAGCTCCTCCAGCCCCTGTTCGTGAATTTCATCCGGGCTGAGCGATGTCGTGGTGGAGGCCCCGGTGGACCATGAATACCACGCCTCACCCTCTGGCTGGGCCCACATGCCCGCATCCGACTTTGCCTCGGCACGCTGTGACCGCAATTCGGCGAGCTGCGTCTCAAGCGCGACGGCAATCGGGCCTTCGACTAACTTCTTCGCCATTCCGGAGTAGCTGTCCGTCAGGTTCGCCTTGGCAAGGTTCGCCTTGAAATCGTCAACAAACAGCGTGCCTTGTCCGGCCGCAGTCAAAGTGCTGGAAAGCTGCGCTGTCGCCTTGTCCAGCAGAAAATCGGGCGGGATCACGCCCATCGCGCGGGCCTCTTTCACGCGCTCCAGCTCCCCGTTCAATTGAGCAGGAATCTGTTGCAGACGGCTGAGGTAATAGTCCGCGTCCTGCGCGGTGTTGAGCGGCTGGCTGGAACCCATTGCGCGCGGATAATCGATGTAACCGCCGACATTCTGGATCACGACATAAGGCGCGTTGCGCCAGCTGCCGACGGCGACATCACCATAGGGCAGTGCCATGCCTTCGAGCGCATTGGAAAATGCGGTTTCGACCACTTCAAAACCGATCTGCTGGTCTGCGGTCAGACCTTCCCTGGGATAGGTTTTTGCCTCTTCGACCAGTTCCGTCAGCGTGGCTTTATACGCCTCTTTGCCGGCGATGCCCGGCGTGCCCCATTCGCCGCGCCAATCGGCATAATCGCCGGTGTCCACACCCAGCCCGGTCGCGCGGCCCGGTTCGTGCGCGAGCATGCGATAGGCGATCTGGTCCAGCTTCGCATCTGGTGACAACCCGACCGGCGGCGGCGCGTTGTCCGTCGAATATGCCGCGCCCGCGCAGCCTGGCAGCAGGGCCAATGCGGAAACGCCGCCAATCCCGGCAAGGGCTTGGCGGCGTGTGAATTTGCTGTTTGTTTCTTGCATCCGCCCAGCCTAACGCTGCGCGCGCGCAGGATCAATCAGGCTTTGTTATCAGCCTTTCAGATCGTCGGGAACGATGCCGCCAGCCTTGGCAATCTCGTCCATGACGTCCTTGTGCAGCTTGATATTGTCCTCGGCAGAGCCTGAATAGCCGGTATTGCCCATCTCTTGCGCCAGCTCCTTGCGATTTTCATAGCTGGGGTCGATTTTGACCAGCTTCATCAGATCGACAATTGAAGTGCGCCAATTGAGATCATCGGCCCCTGGAATATTTGCGATACGGCGCTCAACTTCTTCGTGGCTGATCGCCGACCGTTCTACAGGGCCGGTAGTCGCGGTTGGCTTCACTTCGGTTGCTGCTGGCTTGTCGTCCTCTGGTTTGTCGTCCTCGCCCCAGATCGCGCTTTTGATTGAGCTGAAAATTCCCATGATTCCCTCCTTTGATGTTGTGTCCTGGAGGCTAGGCGATAGGCGAGACATGTGCCAGCGCTATGACGCTTTCAGCGCGCCAGAGAGGCGTTGCAGGCGCGATGTGATACAACACTTTGCATGTCATACAGGATTAGGGACGCGCGATGACCAATTTGGTGCTTTCACTGGTGATGCTGGCGGCCTTTGCGCTGATCGCGGGCGCGTTCGTGATGTGGCGGCGCACGGGTGAGGCAAAGCAGCCTGTCCTGATGCTCGTATTGGCGGCGATTGCGGTGATGAATGTGCTGATCTGGACCGTGCCAACGGCGGATGGGAATGCTCCGATTGAGGCGGTGAACGCTCAGTAGGGGGAGGGAATTTTTGTTTCCGCACGCCGTCCGGCGCGCGGTGTCCTCGCTCATACCGCCTGCGGCCTAATCGCTGCGGGCGCGCGCCATTGTCTTTTTTTGGCGCGCTTGCCCTGCGCTGCGCGAAGCGTGCGCCGCAGCTTGTCTTCATTCGTAGCACAGGCTCGGACCCTAACCGGGTCCGCAAGGGCGCCAAGAGAATGGGGGCGCCCGCCCGCAGCGGGTCCGCAGCGTAGCGAAGGACGTCTAGCGAGGACGCGACCACGGATGTGGGCGCACGAAACAAACAATACTGAGAATACCCAGTATTCTCAGGGTATTTCCCAGCTTACCGAGCTGTAATAGGTGCCCGCGACCTTGTCTCCGGCGCTGTTGCGCGCAGGATCGAAGCGGGCGCGGCGTTCCAGCAGGCGGCAGGTCGCGCCGTCCAGCACGTCGTGCCCGGTGGAGCGGGTGATCCTGCAATCGCTCACGCGGCCATTGCGGTCGATCTCAAGGCTGAAGCCGGCGATGCCTGACAGGCCTTCATTGATCCAGCGCGTGCGATAATCGCCATTCGTCACCCAGCGGCCCGGATTGCCGCGCGGCATGGCAGAGACCGGATCGGCTGCCGGAGAGGGCGCGGGGGCGGGCGGCCCGCCTACCTCGCCAATGCCTTTGGGCAGGATAATCGGGGTCAGGTCCGTCTCAATCCCGTCAAAGATATCGACCGGGATAGTCGGGCCCTGATCAAAGGTAATTTCCGGCTTTGGAATGACGAAGTCGGGCGTCGCTGTGGTGGATTGGACCGGATTGGTCTCCTGCACCTGATCGACCGGTTCGGGCGGCGGTGGAGGGATGACTGTTGGCTCAGGCTTCACCTGAAAGCCGGTCAGGGTTTCCTCAACGTCCGGCAGCCCTCCGGTCACTGCGAGCCCCGTCACCAGCAAGACACCAAAGCCCAATGGCACGGCCAGCGCACCCAGCGCGGCTGCGGGGCGGGGTGCGTTGCTTTGACTTGCATAATTCATAACGGGAACTCCTGATTATTTCGTCACAAGAGCGGCAGTACCGATTGGAGGAGCCGCTCAAATGAGATGTTACAGGGTGACATCGTTATTTCAAAATTGTTTCGAGTTGCGCTTTGATACTAGTATTATGTTGCAACTGGTGTGCTGATTGAAACTTTTTTGTGTGTAGTTGTTTTGCGTTCGGGATTCCTTGTCTCATGCAGCCCCATCCGGGGCTGCGTCCTCCGTGTGTTTTTGTTTGCGCACACCATCCGGCGCGCGATGTCCTCGCTTATACGGCCTTCGGCCTAATCGCTGCGGGCGGGCGCCATTGTCTTTTTTGGCGCGCTTGCCCTTCGCTGCGCGAAGCGTGCGCCGCAGCTTGTCTTCATCCGTAGCGATGGTCCGGACCCGACCAGGGTCCGCAAGCGCGACTGCGCGCCCGCAACGGGTCCGCAGGCGAAGATTCGCCGGAGGACGTCTAGCGAGGACGAAGCCGCGGATGCGGCTTCGCAAAGACAAGAAAAGATCAAAAATCCCGGACGGGATTATTTGATCGGACAATCCGGTGACAGGCGGAAGTCGAGGTAGTTGTCGACGCTCGCCATCATGTCTTCCATTTCGTTTTCGAAGAAATGGTTCGCGCGCGGGATCTCGTCGTGGTGGATCGTGATATGCTTTTGCGTGCGCAGTTTATCGACCAGCTTTTGCACCGCGCTCGGCTGCACCACGGTGTCTGCCGCGCCTTGCACAAAGATACCGCTCGCGGGGCAGGGCGCAAGGAAGCTGAAATCATACATGTTTGCAGGCGGCGCGACGGAGATAAAGCCGCGCACTTCGGGGCGACGCATCAGCAATTGCATCCCGATCAGCGCGCCAAAGGAATAGCCCGCGACCCATGTCGTCTGTGCTTCGGGGTGGATCGACTGCACCCAGTCCAGCGCGCTTGCCGCATCGCTCAATTCGCCAATACCGCTGTCAAAGCTGCCTTGGCTGCGGCCCACGCCGCGAAAATTGAAGCGCAGCACGGCAAAACCGCGATCCACAAAGGTCTTGTACAGCCGCTGCACGATCCGGTCGTTCATCGTCCCCCCGCCTTCGGGGTGGGGATGGAGGATCATCGCCACCGGAGCACGCGGGCGCGGGGGCGGGGAAAAACGGCCTTCGAGACGGCCTTCAGGACCGGGAAAGATGACGGAGGGCATCGGCTACCTTGTAATATCTGGGCAAAGCGGAGCACCGGGTGGCGGCCCGCGAAAGCGCGCTCTATATAGGAACGCATGCGAAATGCGCAATTTTTTGTGAGATAGGGCGAACAGGTTTGGAACGCATCTATCTCGATCACGCCGCCACCACCCCGCTGCGCCCTGAAGCGAGGGCGGCGATGGAGGAGGGATTTGACCTTTGGGCAAACCCGTCCAGCCCCCACGCAGCCGGGCGCAAGGCGAAGTCTGCGCTGGAGGATGCACGCGAGCGGATAAAGGCGTCGCTGGATTGGAATGGGGAAGTGATCTTCACCTCCGGCGCGAGCGAGGCGATTGCCCTCGGGCTAAGGCGGGCAAAGGCAAAAAGGCGTATTATCAGCGCGGTAGAGCATGATGCGGTGTTTCGCGCCGTGCCCGACGCCGAAGTGATGCCGGTCTATCCATGGGAGCATGAGCGCGAAGGCCAGATTGACCATCACAATGTCGGCGACTTTGGCGATTGCGTGGTCGCGGTGCAGCATGTGAACTCAGAAACGGGCACCGATTTGCTGCCGACAGAGCGCAACCGGATTGTCGAGCGTGTCCGCGAGGCGGGCGGTCTGGTGCTGGTTGATTGTTCGCAAAGCGCCGGAAAAATGACGCTGCCCGATGCCGATATGCTGGTTGTCTCCGCGCACAAATTTGGCGGGCCGATTGGAATCGGGGCGTTGCTGGTGCGTGATTTTGCGATGCTTGATCCGATGGGCGGGCATGAACGCGGATACCGTCAGGGCACAGAGAACCTGCCCGGCGCAATGGGCATGGCGGCGGCTCTGGAACTGGGCGATGCGGGCAATTGGCGCACCACGCAGGAGGAGCAATTCGAATTTGCCAACTCGCTAAAGGAGGCGGGCCGGGTGCTGACCATCGGCGCGAAGGCTGCGCATATCATTGCGGTCGCACACAACACGATGAGCGCACAGGCGCTGTTGATCCGGCTGGATGCGATGGGCTTTGCGGTATCGGCGGGCAGCGCGTGTTCCTCGGGTACGTTAAAGAAGAGCCGCGTTCTCGATGCGTTTGGCGTGCCTGATGACATCGCAAATCGCACCATCCGCGTGAGCATTGGCTGGTCCACAAGGCTGCACGAACTTGACCGCTTTGCGGAAATCTGGGCATCGCTCAAATGACGGATCATGCAAACAGGATGTGTAAGCCAAGCTTATGATTTATCTTGATTATCAGGCGACGACGCCGCTGGCTCCCGAAGCGCGCGATGCGATGCTGCGCTGGCTCGACGGGCCGGATGGCACGGGCTTTGGCAACCCGCATTCGCCGCACCGGATGGGCCGTCAGGCCGCGGCTGCGATAGAGCTGGCGCGGGACCGGGTGGCGGCTTTGTTTCCCGCCGGTGGCCGTGTCGTCTTTACCAGCGGCGCGACCGAAGCGCTTAATCTGGCCATTCGCGGATCGGGCACCAGGGGATCGGTGTCGGTCTCCGCCATCGAGCATTCCGCAGTGCTCGACACTGCTATAGCGGCGGGCAAACATCACATCCTGAATGTCTCGTCAGAGGGGCACTGCAACACCAAACAGGACATCCCCGATGACACGCGCATGATCGCGGTGATGGCGGTGAATAACGAGATCGGGACGATCCAGCCGACCATCGATTGGCATCGCAAAGCCAAGGAAAACAACGCTCTGTTCCTGATCGACGCGGTGCAGGCCTATGGCCGGATCGAGATTACGGGCGCGGACTTGATCGCGATATCCGCGCACAAGTTCCACGGGCCGAAAGGGGTCGGCGCGCTGTGGGTGCGCGATGGTGTGCAGCTTGAAGAACAGCAGACCGGCGGCGGACAGGAAGCGGGCTTGCGGTCGGGCACATTGTCGCCCGCGCTGATCGCCGGGATGGGCGCTGCGGCGCATCTCGCAAAGGAGCGCATGGCCGAGGATGCAGAGCACGTTGCACAGCTGTGGGCGCGTGCCCGCAATCTGTTTGAGGCGTGGCAGGTCAATGGCAGCGAAGACGCGCGCTGGCCGGGCAATCTCAACATCAGAATGGACGGGCTGGATGTTGCGCGGCTGATGTCAGAGGTGCGCAATGTCATGTTCTCCGCGGGCAGCGCCTGTGCCAGCGGCTCGGGCCGGACCAGCCATGTCCTGAAAGCCATCGGGCTGAGCGACAAGCAGGCCAAATCGTCGATCCGGTTGGGCTTTGGCCGCTACACGACTATCGAACAACTTGAAGAGGCTGCAAATTCCATCAATAAGGCTGCACTGGAACAGGCGAAATGGGGCTGAGCTTTTCAGATGGGACTGACCATCACATTTGTCGACCCGCAAGGACGCGAGGTCGCAACTGAGGCCGAAACAGGCGACAATCTGCTACGCGTTGGCCAGGCGGCGGGATTGCCGCTGGAGGGCACATGCGAGGGGCAGATGGCGTGCTCCACCTGCCATGTGGTTGTTGCAACGCACTGGTTCGACCGGCTGCCACCCTCTTCGGAAGAAGAGGAGGACATGCTGGACTTTGCCGCCGGTGTGCGCCGCACCAGTCGCCTTGCGTGCCAGATTGATCTGACGCCAGAACTGGATGGACTGACCGTAAGCGTTCCCGTCGAAAGCACAGATGTGCGCGGGATTTAGCGAAAAAACCCCGCCGCGCATAAAGGCGCGACGGGGATCAGGTTTTGATGCCGCCTTGGTTGAGAGGGAACGGGCAGCATCCTAACGAGGTTCTTCTGGAGTTATGCCGCTTCGAGTTTTGTCTTCATCGACATTGCGTCTTGCAGCGCCTTCGTAAATGCTGGGATATCGCTCGGATTGCGGCTTGTAATGATGTTGCCGTCGACGGCGACTTCGCGATCAACCACGGTGGCGCCCGCATTGGAGAGATCCGTGCGCAGCGACGGCCAGCTGGTTACCGTTTTGTCTGTCACAATATCCGCTTCGATCAGCAGCCAGGGCGCATGGCAGATGGCGGCAATTGGCTTTGACTGGCGGTTGAATTCACGGATCGTTTCAATCACCGTCTTGTTCATGCGCAAGATGTCAGGATTGATCTGGCCACCGGGCAGCAACAGCGCGTCATAGTCATCGGCGTTCACGTCTTCGACGGTCATATCAACCGCGACAGTCTCGCCCCAGTTGCCGTCGTCCCAGCCTTTGATTGTGCCCTCTTCGAGACTGGCTACCGTGGTTTTCTCGCCAGCGTCTTCGAGGATCGATTTGGGCTTCATAAGTTCCGACTGTTCGAAACCGTCGGTGGCGATAATAAGAATGTTTTTCATGGGGTGCTCCTGATTGAGTGTATACTTAACCTATGAGCGTCACCGGGTCTTTGTTCCGAATTAGTTGGTGTGCGTTGTTTGCGCGGGACGAACCGAACCGCTCTGCAAGGTTTCGGAATGCGCTGCTGTAGACTACCGAGGCGACCCCTGCGGCAACCGTGTTGCTCGTATCGTTAATCACTTTCTAAGCGAAATCAGCCATTACGGCTCCTCTGGCCTGCGCCCTTTCAGGCATTGGGTTTGCGGCTTCTTTGAACGCGTCAGACACTTTTGAAGTATCGGAGCACAACGACTTGGCATTCGGACTCATGAAAAAGAGTCAGCGCAATGCGCAGCAGGAGGAGCCGAATGAAATTCCGGCGCCGCCGCCGCGTTCGTCGCAGGTGCTGGGCGAAATCGAGCAGATCGGCATCGGCCTTTTCTGGGCGACCAACAAGCATGGTGAACTGAGCTATCTTTCCGAACAGGCGGCGTCGCTGTTTGGCGATGCTGGTTCCACACTGGTTGGTAAACCGCTGCAAAGTGTTTTTACGGATGCGACCATAGATGGCGAGGCTGTATCGGCCCGTTCATTGAACCTCAGACTGAAATCGCGTTCAAAGATCGAAGATCAGGTTGTCCAGGTCCAACTGGATAACGACCGCGATGATGACGAGCGGGAGGGCGAAAGCGGGGAAGCGAGCGCGGACAAATCACATTGGTGGCGGATTTCGGGGCGTCCCTACATTGATGCGAATGGCAATTTCTGCGGCTATCGTGGGGTTGCGGCCGATATCACGAGCGATTTTCGTCATCAGCAAAGCATTGCGCGCCAGTCGCAGTTTGATGAGCTGACGGGCCTCGCAAACCGTCGCCGGTTTAATCGCAAGCTGACCAGCATGCTTCAATCGTTCAAGACCTCCGGGCGCTCGCTTGCGCTGATCATGCTTGATCTTGACCGGTTCAAACAGGTCAATGACATGATGGGCCACCCTGCCGGTGACGAGCTGTTGAGGCAGGTCGGAGAACGGCTTGCGGCGCTGGTCCATGACAAGGGTGAGGTGGGCCGGTTGGGCGGCGATGAATTCCAGATATTGCTGCCCGATATTGATGACCGCGATGAGCTGAGCGAGTTTGCCCGCCGCGTCATCCAGATGGTCTCGCAGCCTTATTCGGTCAACGGCAGGCGCGCGACTATCGGCACCTCGATTGGCGTGGCGATTGCGCCGTATGACGGTTTGGATACTGATGAGCTGAACAGCGCGGCCGATCTGGCGCTCTATGCCGCGAAGGAAGGCGGCAAGGGGGCATACCGGTTTTACAATTCCGATCTGAAAGACGCCGCCTCGCGCGGGGTTCTGATCGAAGAGGGCCTGAACGATGCGCTGATGCGCGGCGAATTGCGGATGGTTTATCAGCCGCTGGTCGATCCCAAAGAGCATAAGGTGAAGGGGTTCGAGGCGCTGATGCGGTGGGAGCATCCGGAACAGGGCTTCATCTCTCCGGAACTGTTTATCCCGATTGCCGAACAGACCGACCTGATCATCAAGCTGGGCGAATGGGCGCTGCGTCAGGCGTGCATGGATGCGGCGAAATGGCCGGGCGCGGCGCGGGTCGCGGTGAATGTGTCCGCGCGCCAGTTCATATCTTCCGATTTCCGCAAGGTTGTTGCCTCGGCGTTGTCGGCCAGCCAGTTGCCGCCGTCGCGGCTGGAGCTTGAAATCACCGAGAGCGTGTTTGTGGGGGATGTGCAAAGCGTCGACAAGACCTTCGCCTCGTTAAAGCGGTTGGGTGTGCGCCTTTGCATGGACGATTTCGGGACGGGCTATTCCTCGCTCGGCTATCTGAAGCGCGCGCCGTTTGACAAGATCAAGATCGACCAGAGCTTTGTGCGCGGCTGCACCGAGTCCGGTGACACCAACCCGGCGATCATCACCGCCATTGTCTCCCTTGCCAGCGCGCTGGGAATGGAGACTGTAGCCGAAGGTGTCGAAGCGATGGACGAATTGAAGCTCGTCACGGATCGCGGCGCCGATCTGGTGCAGGGCTATATCTATTCGCGCCCGCTGCCTCAGGATGATGTGATCACGCGTCTGAAAGAGGGCAACCTGATGTTCCGCCCCGACGGCCCGCCGCGTTACCGCGCGGACCGGATGACGGTGTTCCGCAGGATCGGCCTGATCCACGAAGACCACTATTACGATGTGATGCTGCGCAACATCTCCAAGACGGGCGCACGCATTGAAGGGCTGGCCGGCGTTTCGGTGGGCGAGGAAGTCGTGCTGGATCTGGGATCGGGGCAGCTGGTGGTCAGCAAGGTGGTCACCACAACGGAAAGCAGTCAGGGCCTGCAATTTGAAACACCCCTGATCAGCGATGGCTACAACGGATTGATGACCCGTCACCGCATCTCGCCCTATGCCCTGGCCGAAGCCGGAATGCCCTTGGCGGCGCTCGATTCCAAGTCCTATCCGATGAAGGAAATGCAGGCCCGCACAGCGACAACGCCGAAATTTGTGCAGCTGCAGCTGACGAAAGTCGACTGAGCCCGTTCAGCGCGAAATGCCTGATCCCAAACCTTGGCGAATTATCCCAAGTGTGCGCATCGCGTTCATCCGGGTGAAAGCTATCGAGTGGCGAAAGCCCGGAATTCTGACGTTTTTCAAGTTTGGCACGGCTCCTGCACAGTGTCTGGTGTCCAGCGGGATGGTCTCGCAGACACCGAAATTCGACACTGAAACTCACAACTGGAGCATCACAATGACCAACATCACCAACAACCTTTTCGCCGCTGCTTTCTCGATCGTTATCTCGGCCAGCCTCTTTGCCTACGCCATCGTGCCTGCCAGCCCCACCCTCATGGCCTGAAACGTCTTCGCCTGATCTCGCAAGCGCACACCTGAACAAAGGAACTTTCCCATGACCGCCACCACCAATCTCTTCGCAGCAGCCATTTCAATGGTCATCTCCGCCAGCTTGTTCGCCTACGCCATCATCCCCGCTAGCCCGACCATGTTTGCCTGAGAACCGGGCTGAGCCAAAACGGCTAGACCGCCGGGTCGCTCACGTCCTTGCGCAAATCGGTCTTCCAGAACCGCAAGCGATAGCCGAACCGGTGCAACACCCACCGCAAGGCGAATAGCAACAGCGCAATCGGCGCCAGCGCTGTCAGAGCATAAATAATCGCGGCCAGGCTCATCCCCAGGGTCGATCCGATTGAGCGGAGCGCAAACGTGACTGGCCTGACAAAGCCGACCTGAGTTTCCCCGAAGGCCGGTTCGTACGACACGCGCACATCGCTGAACCGGATGCGGTTGCGAAATTGTTCGAGCCGCGTGCGGGTCGCGTCAATTTCCTCGTTTACCTTGGCGACTTCGGATTCCGCCTTCACCAGTTCATCAACCGAACCGCGCTGGCTTCTCAGGATATCGGTCAGCTTCTCACGCAGCACCAGCCGTGATCGCAACCGCGCCTCGGCATCGATGATCTGTTCGGACAGGTCCTCCCCGTCTTTCACCGAAGATATCAGCGCACCGCCGAGTTCGATCGCCGGGGCTTCGAGCTCCTGTGTCAATTCACCCGCTTTGTCGGCGGCGATCTGTAGCTGCAATTCACCATAAGCATCATAGCTGTCGGCCCGCGCTTGTGAGGAGCGGATGATGCGACACTGGTCGCCCATCGCATCGCACAGGGCGGTGTGGGCCTGCTGCAGTTCAAGCATTTCATCGGAGTCGATGCGAAAGCCGTAGTCATATGAGTACGCGATCTGGCTTTGCTGCGCATCGGGTTGGGCCGTGAGTGTGTTTGTGCCCGCCGAAGATGGAGCAGCGGTAATATCAACAGTGGTTGTCTCCATGGGCTGTGCGGCCACCGCTAACGGTCCGGATAAAAGGTCGAACAGGCCTGGCGACTGCTCCATCGCCTCTACAAACCCAAATTCGTTCTCGGGAGCCTCGTCCGCATAACGCGCCGAAGGCGGCTCGACCGAAGCGACGATCCCTTCCGCTTCGTTGCGCGGTTCCAGATCGCTGCACCCTGTGAGAGCCATGAGCGTCAGACTGATTAAGATCCATTTGCGCAAGTTTTGGCACTCCCCTGTCGTTACTCACAAGAATGTCCGCACCTTTGCCGACTATTGCAAGCAGTTCTGTGGAAACGCGTCTCCCCCTGCGCCCTGACGCTTGCTAAGCGGGGGCATGGCTGATCCCACAATACCCGAAGACGAACCCGATCCGTTTGACCTGATTACCGATGCGCCCTTCGATGCGGCCCTGTCAGAGCGCTATCTCGTCTATGCGCTTTCGACCATCACCGCGCGGTCGCTGCCCGATCTGCGCGACGGGTTAAAGCCGGTCCATCGCCGCCTCCTTTGGACGATGCGCCAGTTGAAGCTGGACCCGTCCAGCACCTTCAAGAAATCCGCCCGCGTAGTGGGTGAAGTGATCGGTAAGTATCACCCCCATGGCGACACCGCCGCCTATGATGCGATGGTCCGTCTCGCGCAGGATTTCTCGCTGCGATACCCGCTGGTTGAGGGGCAGGGGAATTTCGGCAATATCGATGGCGATAACGCCGCCGCATACCGTTATACCGAGGCGCGCCTGACCAAGACCGCGATCCAGCTGATGGAAGGGCTGGATGCAGGGACGGTCGATTTCATCCCGACCTATAATGGCGAGGAAGAAGAGCCCGAATTGATGCCGGGCCTGTTCCCCAATCTGCTGGCCAACGGGGCGAGCGGGATTGCGGTGGGCATGGCGACCAACATTCCCAGCCACTGTGCCGCCGAAGTGATCGACGCAACGCTGGAGTTGATCGACAATCCTTCGGTCGAGCACGCCCGCCTGATGGAGCTGATGAAGGGGCCGGACTTTGCAACCGGCGGCCAGATTATCGACAGCGCGGAGGTTATCTCCAAGGCTTATGAGACCGGGCGCGGGTCTTTCCGCCTGCGCGGCGTGTTTGAAGCGCCCGAAGCGGACAAGGCCGAGGACAAGTCCGCCGGGATAGAGCGACTGAGCGGTGGCCAGTGGCAGCTGGTGATCTCCGAAATTCCGTATCAGGTGGCCAAGGGCAAACTGATCGAACAGATCGCGCAGGCAATCTCGGACAAGAAGCTGCCGATCCTTGAGGATGTGCGCGATGAAAGCGACGAGAAAATCCGCATCGTGCTGGTCCCGCGGTCCCGCAATGTCGATCCGGAATTGCTGAAGGAAAGCGTCTTCAAGCTGACCGATATGGAAACCCGTTTCGGGCTGAACATGAACGTACTCGATGCCACCCGCACGCCGATGGTGATGGGGCTGAAAGAGCTGCTGGAAAACTGGGTGCGCGCCCAGATCGAGATCCTGCAACGCCGCACTCAGCACCGGCTGGACCAGATCGCGCGGCGGCTGGAGCTGGTCGAAGGCTATATCATCGCCTTCCTCAATCTGGATCGCGTGATCGAGATAATCCGCACCGAGGACGAGCCCAAGCCGGTGTTGATGAAAGAGTTCGGCCTGACCGACCGCCAGACCGAAGCGATCCTCAACATGCGGCTGCGGTCCCTGCGCAAGCTGGAGGAGATGCAGCTGCGCACCGAGAAGGGCGAATTGGAAGCGGAGCAGGAGGAGCTGCAAAAGCTGCTCGAAAGCCAGGCCCGCCAGCGCACGCGTCTGAAAAAAGACCTGCGCACCCTGCGCAAGGATTACGCCGAGGACACCAAGATCGGCGCGCGGCGCACGCGGATTGAGGAAGCCGCGCCCGTCGTGGAATTCAGCATGGACGCGATGATCGAGAAAGAGCCGATCACGGTGATCCTCTCCCAGAAAGGGTGGATCCGCGCGGCCAAGGGGCATGTCGATTTGAGCCAGGAGTTCAAATACAAGGAGGGCGATGCGCTGTTCGATATCGTCCATGCGCAGACGACGGACAAGCTCTTGATCGCGGCGGCGAACGGGCGGTTCTATACGCTGGGCTGTGACAGGCTGCCGGGCGCGCGCGGCTTTGGTGAGCCGGTCCGCACGATGATCGATCTGGAAGCAGATACTTCGATCGCCAAGATGATGGTGCATAAGGACGGCGGTAAAATCCTGCTCGCCTCCAGCATCGGCAAAGGCTTTGTCGCCGAAACCGCAGAGCTGATTGCCGAAACCAAGAAGGGTAAGCAGGTCGTCAATCTGAAAGGCGATGCCAGCCTGCGCGTGATCCGCGAAATCGCGCCCGAACATGATCACATCGCGGCGGTGGGCGATAACCGCAAGCTGATCGTCTATCACTTGCAGGAAATGCCGATCATGGCGCGCGGGCAGGGCGTCCAACTGCAGCGTTACCGTGATGGCGGACTGTCGGATGCGACCACATTCACGCTGGCTGACGGGCTCAGCTGGCAGATGGGCGGATCAGGCGAACGCACCCGGACCGAGACTGAGATCGGCATGTGGAAAGTCGCGCGCGGAGCCGCCGGACGCATGCCGCCAACAGGCTTCCCGAAGAACAACCGGTTTGATTGAGCCATGGCTCCCCTCTTCGCAAGAGGAAGGGAGGCCACAAAAAACCGCGCGGGGCCATGTGGCTCCGCGCGGTTCCTGTGTTCCGCAAAGGATAGCGCTGCGTTAGTCGCTTGCGCCGGTCGAGCCTGCGCCCGGTGCGCTTGCCTGTGATGTACCGTCAGCCGAACGGATCAGCGTGCCGCTGGCGGTGCGGATTTCGGCGCCTTCGGGCACTTCGGTTGTGAAAGAGGCGATCTGTTCAAGCGTGTAGAGCGCCATCAATGCGCCTTCCGGGTTGAGCGCGAATTGCTCGCGCTTAAGGCTGAAGATGCCGTCTTCGCGCTCGACAATGATCTGATCGGCGGCGTCATCAATCGCGATGATCGTGCCAGCGGCCTGATTGTCCGCGCTCATAACCGAAGCACCATCAACCAGCGCAGCGGCCAGCTTCTGTTCGGCTTCGGCCTTTTGCGCGGCCATCATGCCGTTGATCTGGTCTTTGGTTGCATTGACGCTGTAGCCGATTTCGCGCTGGCCAATCAGATTGGCGGGCAGCGGAGCCTTGTAGGTGCCGGTATCAACGGTCACGGTCGTGCCGTCATTGGTTTCCACGGTGCCGATCGGCTGATCGTCATTGCCATATATGGTCGTGCCCGCGTCCTGCGCATGCGCGGCAAACGGGGCCGCGGCGAGAGTGGAGGCGAGAAGGGCCAGCTTTGCAAATTTCATTGAATAGTCACTCCGTTCATTCGTTCTTCGGATACGCCGCGATTGTGCTGCCACCAGGAGAGGCTGGATGGAATGATCGTGCAAGACGACCAAGAAAGGCAGCGCCGCAACGCGCGACAGACACGCTTTTGCAAAAGGCCTCGGGATCGGGACAAACGCCCAGATCAAACGGGGCCTGAGCCAGTCACCATGGCCTGAAGCCGGGGAAACGTGTGCGCCGTACTAATGTGTCAACCACACATCCGGTTCCCTAAAACAGGGTAAGTCGGTGGTACAAGTTGATGACACGCGTTTTCTATGTAACTGATCGTGCCTGAGCACCGGCTGAACGCATGAGCCACAGTAGCGTCCCGTTTCGGGTCACATCAACCCTTGCTGACCGCGTCGGACAGCATCTCTTCCACGCGGGCGCGATCGGGAAACCCTTCGGCGATCCAGCGGCCTTCGATCTCTTGCAGGATCCGCGCGACCTGCGGGCCGGCGGCGATGCCGCGTGCGACGATCTCTCCCCCTTTCATCGGGAAGACGGGCGGCGTGTAGTCCGAGAGTGCGCGCGCATCTGCGCCCAACAA
>JBARXS010000106.1:0-17312 GCA_049647465.1 Erythrobacter sp. | reverse complement strand
GCGCCTAACTCCATGGCTGGGCGGCTGGGTCAGGAGCAACAGCGGGCATCCGAAGATGGATGGTCTTTACAACCACTAACGCTCCCACTCTGCACTTTGCGGCAGGCCGTCAGCACCGGTCTATTGGTAGAGAAGAGACCAAACCCAACCCGATCAGCAGGTTCAAATAGCAGCTTAATTTTACACGAGAAACTGCCCAAAAAAGACAAGTAGCTCACTTCCTCGCCTTAAGACAATCCAAACTCTGCGGGATCGAGGCCAGATTTCAGGCGCCGAGTTAGGCTGCAACTTGGTCTTTAGGGGGCGGACGAATTAATCAGACAAAACTCGCGCGCAGAAGCATTATCGCATAGCTGGGCTCGATCACGAAAATCCAGAAGGATGGAAGCTGAACGAACAGCGCGGCCTGAATGATGGATGCCCAAATCGTGGCACGGCGAATCCCACCCTCAGAACGATTATCAAGCGAAGTTTCATGTCCTGAGGGAAAACATCCGAATAAGAGAAGCCTTCGAGTGTTCAGGGGCGTCGCCAGGCGAAAAGTCGATCGTCTCATGCCTCTGACCGCCCCACACCGCGTTCGCGCCCGATAGAGACTAGAGCATGATGAGATCAGCTTGAAGCGTATCCTGCGTTCACGAGGTAATTTGCGCATTCCTGCGCCTCGAAGCGGTCGAGGAGTGTGCCGATCCTGCGCCATGGGGCTTCCATGGTCCGTTCGGCGGCGTCGCGCAGAATGTGCTTGAGCTTGGCGAAGACCTGTTCAATCGGGTTCAGGTCGGGGCTGTAGGGCGGCAAGAAGAGCAGATGTGCTTTCGCAGCGCGGATGGCGGCTCGGAACCAGAAGCTGTTCGAGATAGGCGCGGAATACCTCGCCATTGACCGGGCCGTCCAAAACAAAGAGCGCGTCGATCCGATCGTGACGCAGGGCGGCGATGAACGTCATGGTGCGCCAGTGGCCATGTGGTGCGCGACCGATCAAGCGCTCGCCGTTCGGCGCCCAACCCCGAAGGGGCGCCATGTTGGTCTTGGCCCAGGTTTCGTCGATGAAGACAAGCCTGCGCGGGCCGATCCGGCCCCGATGCCGTTTCCAGCGGGCGCGGCGGCGGCTCACATCGGGGCGGTTCTGCTCCTCGGCGAGTTGGGTCTTTTTTTTTTGAACGAATACCCGGTGCGGTGCACGAAGGCCCAGACCGTGCGGTAGTCGACGCGCAGATCCCGATCCGCCAGTTCGGCCACCAGCCCACGCAAAGTGAAAGGTGTTCTGATCCGCTCCATAAGCCAAGCCTCCTGCGCACCTGCGATCTTATGCGGCGGATAACCCCCCGGCTCCGGCTGGCGCGCAGTTTCCCGTCTCTCGAAGCCGCTGTGACCACTTCACCACGCTCGACGGTGGCACATCCAGCGCCGCCGCAACCTGACGCACGCTCTCGCCTCCCGAAAACCGCGCCATCGCGCGTTCCCGCAAATCCATCGAAAGTGCCTGGCCCACTGCTCAACCCTCCATCTTGTGGTTGGCGACAGTGAATCAGCAAAATGAAGACGTATTAATCCCCAATCGATTCAGCCTGATGTCATCCCGCTCTAGGATATTTCAAGCGCTACGGGAGTCACCGACAAAGCAATTCTGTTTGCCGCAATGATGGTGGCCGACATGTTGAGGGCCTCTAGTTTTCTGTGGTCGACAAACCCACCAACTCCAGATGGTGTCATGCCTACTGATTTGCGAAGCCTTCTCGCGGCGTTGCCCGTGCAACACCGATCCGCGTGCCACCGTTCGCCCGACCCTCGTCCGACTGGGTCGGTTCCGTCCATGCCATGAGAACAGTTTCGCCCACCAATGCCATGCGCGGGAACCCGAGGGAGGGGCCTGACGCGCTAACGGTAATCTGCTGGACGGCGCGGCATCCATCTTCTGCGGTGGCGCGACAGACCAGCAACGTCTCCCCTGCGCCGGTGATCTCGATCCAACTGACGAGTGCAGATCCGTCGGCCAGCAGCATCAGATCGACACGGCCCGACGGATTTCCCAGGTCGATAGTATAGGGCGCTTCAAAACTGGCACCCCTGTTGTCCGAGAAGGCCAGCTTCACCGTTGGCTCGCCCTTGGCCTCAGTGTACCACGCCAACGCGACGCGTTCGCCCGTCGCGTCGATTGCGGGCCCGTTGACAGGACATCCGGCAATTTCCCAGCCATCGCCGCTGACGGGTACGGGGGCGGACCATCGACCTTCGATGCGCCGAACGACCGATATGTCGCGAACCTCCCCGACCGTCCGATCGCGGTAGGCCAGCAGGACCGTTCCATCATCCGTCATCGCGGCGCTCGTCTGACAACAGGTGCAGGTGCGCCGGTCCAGCACAACGTCGTCGCCGAGGATCGCTCCGGAGGTGAGCGTCGTGCTGCGCAATTGCATCGCGTTCGTCGGTCCATCCGGCTGACGGGAGTCGTAGTCTCGCCCGTCGAGCCACATGACCACGACCCCGTCCTCCCCGTCCGGGAGCAGCGATACGAAGCCATGTTCCCGAGCGCTGTCGTCGCTGTGCGGCGTGATCGGCTCGCCCCAAGTCGCGCCATCGTCCGAGGACAGCGCAATCTCAACGCCATACGCATAAGGCGACGAGCCGATCATCCGCAGCCAGTGAACGGCGAGCGTTCCGTCGGCAAATCCCACGGCGGATGGGAAGTCGGCATAGTTCACAAAGAGATCGTCGCCCGTTGCTACCGAAACCGGTTTCGACCAGTCCGAGCCGTCGAACAGGGCCGTCTTGACCGTCGCATCGAACGGCTCGGACAATTCGGTCCAAGACAGAAGCGCGCGATCACCCGGCAAGACGACAATCGACGGTTGCTCCGCGCGGTCGCCGCCAGGCCCGGCGATCCGCTCAATGTCGGCGAAGACCTGCGCCTGTGCCGGACCGATGATCAGAGCCGCCGAAAGGGCAATGGCAGCCCACAGGGCCATCAAGCGAACAGCCGCCAGAGCATGACGATTGCCATGCCCATCATCATCAGGTTTTCGGTCAGGCTCACGAAGCCCAAGGGAACGTTGGATCCACCCCCGACGCAGGCGCACTTGAGTTCGCGCTTGTCGATATAGACCGCCTTGTACACGCTTATGGCACCTATCGTCGCGATGAAAAGCGCAGCAGGTGCCGCGAGCCATGTCAGAAGCATGCCGGTCATCAGAATGCCGGCACCCGTCTCCACCCAAGGATAGACATAGCCATAGGGCACCCACTTCCGCGCGAGCAGGTCGTAGTTGAGAAACATGGTCGAGAAGCTCTCGACGTCCCTGAGTTTTTGCATGCCCAGCAGGATCATCGAGATCGAAATGAACCAGCCAAGCGTTTGCCAGGTGATCGTGCCGAGGACCCCGATCGACAACGCGAGGGCGGTCGCGGCGGCCACCGCGAAGAGGATGATGACGGGCGCGTAGGTCGTGGCCTTCGGATCGAAGTCTGTCAGCTTCTCGCGCAGTGCCTGATAGCCGCCGACCCGTTCTCCCTCGATCCAGATCTGTGGGGTCGTGGGCACGTCGTATTCCCTCTTGAAGGCGTCCACCTCCGGGCGGGTGCGAAACAGCCGATCGTCAATCTCGTAGCCCTTCGACTTCAGAAGCCACCGCGCTTTCTGCCCCGAGGGGCACAGGTGGTCGGGCAATGCCATGCGGTATAGCACAGCCGTCTTCCCCGCCGCGGCCGCGGCGGGGTCGGTCGTCACGTCGGCGACGTCTTGGGTATCCTTGGGCATAAAAGTCTCCGTTATCTCAGGGTTCGGCGCGGGGTGTGCCGGGGGCTGCGTCGCCGTTCGCCTCGATGTCGGCAATGTAGCCCTTCATCTCGGCGATCTCGCTACGCTGCGCCTCAATGATGGCATCGGCCAGCGCCCGCACCCGCGGGTCAGAGATATTCGCGCGTTCCGAGGTCATGATTGCGATGGAATGATGCGGAATCATCGCCTTCATCCAGGAGACGTCGCCCACAGTAGCCTGCGTGCGAACCAGACCCAGGCCGGCAGCGAAGGCAATTGCGGCACCTCCGAAGATCGCTATATTAACTTTCCTGTTGGAGTACATGCCAAGCATGAAGGCGAGCATGATGATCGCCATCATCCCGCCCATGTAGAGCGCCATCCACATCCGAGTCTGCGAAAAGAATACGTGGTCCAGCGCGTAGGTATTCAGATACATCAGACCATACATCACCACCGTTGAGGTGCCGATCATCGCCAGGAAGCGGCCGTATCCGCTGCCGCCTTTGACCTTGGAGGTGTCGTCGTGTGTATGGGCCGAAGTCATGCTAGAACCATCCTTAGGCGTAGTTTTCAGTTCCGGGTGAATACCCATGTGGGGTATAAGCGGGAAAGTCGATAGAAAGTTCCAGATTATAGGGAGAGATGAGTCCGTGAAGGCAAACAAGGACAAGACATTGGACCGGCTTTCGAGGCTCGAAGGGCAAGTCAGAGGCGTGGCGGGCATGGTCGAGGCCGATCGCTACTGCATGGACATCCTGGCGCAGACGGCGGCGATCAGATCCGCCATCCTGGGCGTCGAGAAGCTCATCCTGGAGAACCACGCTCAACATTGCGTCGAGACGGCAATCGAGAGCGGCGATCCAGTGGAACAACGTGCCAAGTTCGACGAGCTGATCGGGCTTTTGCAGAAAGCGTCGCGGTAAGTTCGTTTCGTTCTCTTTCGCCGCGACGAGGCCTACCGGCCTTGCATAGCGTCATGCCGGTCGCGGATTTCCCGAGGCCAGGTCGATTTGATATAGCTCAGGGCCGCGACGATCTCCTCGTCGGTCAGGACACCCTCATAGACCGGCATGTTCGAGGCATAATTCGGATCGCCGACAATGCTGCCGACGCCATATTTTGTCAGACGAAACAGGGCGTCGCCGTCATGATGCCAGGTATGCCCGGTCTCGTCATGGGGCGGCGCGGGCAGCCGTCCGTCCGGCCCCGGTGAGCGCCACTCCGGCTGGCCTTCCAGATCAACACCGTGACACGCCGCGCAACTGGCCGCGTAGACATCAGCCCCGAGCGCCACCGCCTCCGGGTCGCCAGCGCGCAATGCCGTCTGGCCTGAAACTGCCGCACCCGGTCCGAACGCGAGGTAGCTGCCCCCGATAAAGGCCACCCCCGCGACGATCATTCCAACCGCTTTTATCCTTGTCACAGGCCTGCCCGGTAAAAGACCGTGCCCTCGCCAGCTGTGCCACCAAATGCGATCACGTCGTAGCGCGCATCCGGATCGTCCCCCATCCCCGGCGACCCGAAGGGCATGCCGGGGACGGCGATACCCGCGACGTCAGGACGCGCCTCCAGCAGTTTGGCGATAGCGGCGAACGGGACATGGCCCTCGATCACATAGCCGTCGATCGTCGCCGTATGGCAGGACCACAGGGCCTCCGGCACACCGGCGTCCAGCTTGGCACCCGCGATATCGTCGGTGTCGGTCGTCTCGACGTCGAAGCCTTCCTCGCGGGCCAGCGCCACCCAAGCACCACAGCAGCCGCAGGTCGGATCCTTGGCCACGTGCAGGGTGCCGTGTTCCACCATCGCCGCATGGCTGTCCGCATTGACCATTGTCGGTATCGTCATTGTCGCGATCCCGACCGCAAAGGTGGCGGCAGAGAAGATTGTCATAAGATTCCTGATCGGTTTCATGTAGCTCGGCCTCTCTGGGAAAAGTCGGATGGCCCGGCAGTGTGCTGGCTGTCGACAGGATCAGACGGAAAAGATGGTACATACCTAATACGGGGTATGCGGTTCCGGCAAGCCGGGTCTGCTGCAAAGATGCAGACCAGGGTTGTATATACCTCATGGGGGTATAGGTGGAGACTCAGGACCCGATATCAGGGAAGGACCCGCCATGACCGCCGAACGAACGAGCGATAGCCAGCCTGGCACCCACCCCGACGCGCCCAAATCCACCTGTTGCGGACATTGCGGCAGCGACGCATCGGCCACGACGACCCCCCTTCCGGCGGACGGCAAGGCGATCGACCCGGTCTGCGGCATGACCGTCACCATTGAGACTGCGAAACACACCGCAGAGTATGAGGACCAGCCGTTCTATTTCTGCTCGGCGGGCTGCAAGACGAAGTTCGAAGCCCGCCCGGCGGTCTTTCTCGACCCGGCGCTGAAGGCCGAGTCGGCTACGGCCGCGGACGATGTCTACACCTGCCCGATGCACCCCGAAATTGAACAGATCGGCTCAGGCACCTGCCCGATCTGCGGCATGGCGTTGGAGCCGAAGGGCATCAACTTGACGGACGGGCCCAGCAAAGAATACACGGACTTCCGCCGCCGCTTCATCGTCGGTGCGGCCCTGACGATCCCGCTGGCCATCGTGGCGATGGGCCGGCATTTCGCGCCGGGGGTGTTCTCGATCCTTTCGGCCTCCTGGCTCGACTGGATTGAACTGATCCTCGCCACGCCTGTCGTCCTCTGGTGCGGCCTGCCGTTCTTCGAGCGCGGCCTCGCGTCCGTTCGCACGATGAATCTCAACATGTTTACCCTGATCGCGCTCGGTACCGGCGTCGCCTATGGCTATTCGATTATCGCCACCGTCGCACCGGGCATCTTTCCGCCGCAGTTTCAGGGCGCGTCCGGGGAGGTTGGGGTCTACTTCGAGGCGGCGGCAGTGATCATCACGCTCGTCCTGCTGGGCCAACTGCTGGAATTGCGGGCCCGAGAGCAGACCGGCGGCGCGATCCGGGCGTTGCTCGACCTCGCGCCCAAGACCGCACGGCTGGTCGAGAACGGAACCGAGCGGGACGTGCCCCTCGATATGGTCCGCAAGGGCGACTTTCTGCGCGTGCGACCGGGCGAGGGCGTGCCGGTGGACGGCGTCGTGCTGGAAGGCTCCTCAACCGTCGACGAAAGCATGATCACCGGAGAGCCGCTCCCCGTGACCAAGGCGAAAGGCGACACCGTTACCGGCGCGTCGATGAACCAGACCGGCAGCTTCGTGATGCGGGCCGACCGGGTCGGGTCGGAGACGATGCTCAACCGCATCGTCCAGATGGTCGCCGAGGCGCAGCGCAGTCAGGCCCCGATCCAGAAGCTGGCCGACCGGGTCGCGGGCTGGTTCGTGCCCATCGTGCTCGGCGTCGCGATCCTCGCCTTCATCGTCTGGTCGCTCGTGGGCCCCGCCCCGGCAATGGCGCTCGGGCTGGTGGCGGCGGTCTCCGTCCTCATCATCGCCTGCCCATGCGCGCTCGGGCTGGCGACTCCGATGTCGATCATGGTCGGCGTCGGCAAGGGTGCGTCGAACGGCGTGCTGATCAAGAACGCGGCCGCTTTGGAACGGTTTTCAGCCGTCGATACGTTGATCGTGGACAAGACCGGCACACTCACCGAGGGCAAGCCCGCGCTGGTCGACGTCATCGCACAGGGGATCGACGAGACTGACCTGCTGCGCGATGTCGCATCCCTGGAGGCCCAGTCGGAGCATCCGCTCGCCCGCGCGATTGTTGACTGCGCGAAGGACCGCGGTGTCGAGCCGGTATCTGTCGAAGGGTTTGGCAGTATTACCGGCAAGGGCGTCTTCGGTCAGGTCGGCGGACACCGCGTGGCCATCGGCAACCGCGCCATGATGGAGGCGGAAGACGCCGATCCATCGTCGCTGACGAAAGCAGCCGATGCGGCCCGGAAGCAAGGCCAGACGGCCATGTTCGTCGCCGTCGATGGCAGGGCCGTCGGCCTTATCGCAGTCGCGGACCGGATCAAGGCCACGACACCGGACGCGATCCGGGCGCTGCACGCCGAAGGTCTGCGGATCGTCATGCTCACGGGGGACAACGCCATCACCGCGCGGGCCGTCGGGGAAAAACTTGGCATCGACGAGGTGATCGCGGAGGTCCTGCCCGAGGACAAGCACGACGTAATCAAACGGTTTCAGGCCGAAGGCCGTGTGGTCGCGATGGCCGGCGATGGTGTCAACGATGCCCCCGCCCTCGCGGCGGCGGACGTCGGGATCGCCATGGGCACCGGGGCGGATGTGGCAGTGGAAAGCGCGGGCGTCACGCTCGTGCGCGGCGACCTGTCGGCGCTTGTGACGGCGCGTCGCCTTAGCCGGGCGACGGTCTCGAACATCAAGCAGAACCTGTTCTTCGCCTTCATCTACAACGGCGTCGGCGTGCCGATCGCGGCGGGCATCCTGTATCCCGTCACGGGCTTGCTGCTGTCGCCGATGATCGCGGCACTGGCGATGAGCCTGTCGTCGGTCAGCGTCATCGCGAACGCCCTGCGGCTGCGCAATGCCAAGGTATAGCGCGCTCGTCCGGATTATCGGTCGTCCGTTGCGCGGAGATCAGAAGGCTTACCGCCGAAATTACGTTTCGCGGCGGGTCGACCGATCGTTCACGGCGATGTTTTTGAATACCCGGCATGGGTATGTTGACAAAGTTAGCATCCGCATCTAAATTGATTTTATGTTCGTAGCCAGCATCTTCTTGACACTCATCCGGACGACCTTGGTTTTCGCCTTGGTCAGCGTTCTCGCGTTCGGATCTCTGGCCGGTGCAGCTTCGGCGGCGGCGGGTGATCACCACGCCCCCACTGTCACGACGGAGACTGGCCACGATAACGCTGCGGCGGTTCCGGTAACCTGCGTCTCGATTGGCGACATCGCCTCTCACGACATGGGCGACGGGTCCTGTTGTGTGGGAACCTGCACGACGATCCTCGGTGTCGTTCCCGTCTTGCAGATCCCCGCACGGCGGATCAGCGAGATTGAGACTTTCGACCGCCCGATCCTCGCCCGTGCGACGTCCATCGAGTTTCTCCGCCCCCCCTCTCTGACGATCTGATCGCGGCCCGCGTGCGGGCCTGACTTCGGATTTGGATTCCGCACCCCCGGGATCCGCGTGAGAGACGAGCAGGACACTTCATGACCATCAAGATTTTCGCCGCCGGGGCCGTGCCCCTGCTGCTGGCCGCGTGCAATACCGCGACCCCTTTGCCGGACGTGGCGGCCATCACCGCCCCCGCGACCCCGACCGTGGCCGCCCGACAGACGGGATACGCCAACCCGATCCGCAACTACACCGTTCGCCCTGTGGTCGATCCCGGCGACTGGCGCCAATCAAACCGCTCGCAGGAGGGGAACTGATGGGCTTTCTCAAGATGACGGTCGCGGCCTTGCCGTTCGCCCTCGGGGCCTGTGCCGTGACGCTGCCAGCCGGTGTCACCGCGCCCGGCGCAGGGTTCGGAGTGGTCGCGGGCAAGACACAGGCTGCGACGGGCAAGCGCACGGTTTGGGTGCAGAACGCGGCGCAGGCACAGCAGGTCGCGGATGACGTCCACGCGATGACACATCGTCGGACGATCTCGGCGGATACGGCGGTGCAGGTGGCGCTTTTGAACAACCGCGGGCTTCAGGCCTCCTATGCAGCGATCGGTATTTCCGCAGCCGAGGTCTGGCAACAGGCGACGCCCGAGAACCCGCGCGTTTCCGTCGGTCTTCTGGGGATCGGCGCGCCGGAGCTTGGGTTGTTCCGCGCGCTGGAATCCGTCGTCGCGGTCAACCTGCTGGATGCGCCCACGCGCCAACGCCGGGTGGCGGTCGCGCAGGCCGATTTCCAGCGCGCGCAGATGCAGGCGGTCGTCGATACGCTGACGCTGGCGGCCGAGACGCGCAGGGCTTGGATCGACGCGGTTGCCGCGTTCGAGACGGTTACCCTGCTGAACCGGGCGGCGCAGGCAGCGGATGCGTCGTCTGAACTGGCCGCACAGCTTGGCCGGACTGGTGCGCTCAACCGCGCGGCACAGGCGCGGGAACAGGTGTTCGACGCCGAGCTGGCCGCGCAGGCCGCCGAAGCCCGCCTGGCAGCAGCGTCGGCCAAGGAGCAGTTGACCCGGCTCATGGGCCTTTGGGGAACCGAAGTGGACTACTTCGTGCCCGACGCCCTTCCGGCGCTGCCGGGCGGTCTGAAATCGACAGCGGGGATCGAGGCGCGCGCACTGGCGAACCGCGTCGATCTGGAGGTCGCCCGCCTGAGCCTCGCGGCCACGGCCTCCGCCTACGGCCTGACCGATGCGACCCGCGTTCTGACCGATCTGGAAGTCATCGCCGGGGCGGAATTGGAGCGCGAGCGCGAGGACGGCAATGTCGAGGAGGAGGTTTTGCCGCAGGTCGAGTTGGAGTTCCAGATCCCGATCTATGACAGCGGCAAGGCCCGGCTGCGCAAGGCGGAACTGGCGTACCTGCAATCGGCAAACATGCTAGCCGAAACTGCCGTCGCCGTCCGCTCCGAGGCGCGCGCTGCAGAGACGCAGTATCGCGGCACCCATGCTATCGCACGGCAGTATCGCGATGTGATCCTGCCGCTGCGCAAGCTGATCAACGAAGAATCCCTCCTCGCCAACAACGGCATGATCACCAGTACCTTCGAACTGCTGGCCGATGTGCGCGAAGGGCTGGGCAGTCAGCTCGATGCGGCGGAAGCCAAACACCAGTTCTGGCTGGCGGCGGCGGGTCTCGATGCCGCGATCTACGGCGGTGGTGGAGGTGGCGGCGGCGGTGAAGCTGGCGGCGTCGACCTCGGCGGTGGCGCTGCTCCGCACTGAAACCTGAAACTCGACAAGAAAAGGAAACGACAGATGCTTAACAGACGTCAACTTCTCGGAACCGGAGTCGCAGGTGCGGCCCTCATTACCACTGAGGCCTGGTCCCAAACCTCCAACCGTAGCCTGCCGGAAGCGGCATTGACCAACGTGGCTGGCACCCAAAGCCCCGTCGTCCCAACCACCGGCGTCGATTACAATCCCGTCGTCACGCTCAACGGCTGGACCCTGCCGTTCCGCATGAAGGACGGCGTGAAGGAGTTCCACCTTGTCGCGGAGCCGGTCGAGCGGGAGCTGGCGGAGGGTACGGTCGCCTATCTCTGGGGCTACAACGGCACCTCCATCGGCCCGACCATCGAAGCGGTGGAGGGCGACCGCGTCCGCATCTTCGTCACCAACCGCCTCCCAGAGGCCACGACCGTGCACTGGCACGGGCAGATTCTGCCCTCGGGCATGGATGGGGTGCATGGACTGAGCGGTCCGGGCATTCCACCGGGCAAGACCTTCGCCTATGAGTTCGACCTCAAGAAGTCGGGCACGTTCATGTACCACCCGCACGGCGACGAGATGGTGCAGATGGCGATGGGCATGATGGGCATGTTCGTCGTCCACCCCAAGGACCCGGCCTTCCGCCGTGTCGACCGGGATTTCCTTATCATGCTGAACGCGTTCGACATCGACCCGGGCACGCATATACCGCGCATCATGACGATGACGGACTTCAATCTGTGGACATGGAACAGCCGTATCTTCCCCGGCATCGACCCGCTCGTGGTGAGCCAAGGCGACGACGTGCGGGTCCGCGTCGGTAACCTGACGATGACGAACCATCCGATCCACATGCACGGGTATGATTTCAAGGTGTCGTGCACCGACGGTGGCTGGGTGAATCCGGATGTGGCCTGGTCCGAGGTGTCCATCGACATCCCCGTGGGCGCGATGCGCGCCTTCGACTTCAAGGCCGACCACCTGGGTGATTGGGCGATCCACTGCCACAAGTCGCACCACACGATGAACGCCATGGGCCACGACATCCCCACCTTTATCGGCGCTAACAAGACCGATCTGACCGGCAAGATCCGCCAGTTTCAGCCGGAATACATGCCCATGGGTACCGCTGGCATGGCCGACATGGCGAAGATGGAGATGCCGATCCCGCGCAACACCACGCCGATGATGAACGGCTGGGGCAAGTACGGCCCTATTGAAATGGGCGGCATGTTCTCGGTCGTGAAGGTCCGGCCGGGCATTGCATCCGACGATTATTCCGATCCCGGCTGGTACGACAGCCCGCCGCACGAGACCGTGGCCGAATGGACGGGCGACGTGCCCGCGCCCGTCGAAGTGACCGACACGGCCACGCATTACACCGATCTGTCGAAAATCAGCGGCTGATCATTTCAATCGAGCAGAAGCAAGGAGTCTTACAATGAAGAAGACACTTACATTGATGGCAGTTTTCGCGGTACTCGCCGCTCCGGCACTCGCGAGCGGCACGCATCTCGGGGCGTTTAACAGCCCGGTTCTCCATCCAGACTCATTACCGATCGGATACCCGGGTGCGCCGGTCCTGATCGACCGTACGATCCGCGTGTCGATGCTCGACGCGTCGGACGACGCGATGGTCTTCGATATCGACTCAATCGACATCGCAAACGGCGAGACAATCCGCTTCGTCCTGACGAACGACGGGTCCCGGCCGCACGAGTTCGTAATGGCGACCCCGGATGAGATCGCGCATCACCGGGCCGCCATGGGCGATCTGCCGGACATGAAGCACGAGGCGGGCTATGCAGCCCGCGTCGATCCGGGGGAAACACGCACTCTCATTTGGAAATTTGCGAACGACGGCGCATTCGCGTTCGCCTGCCTGATTCCCGGCCACTACGAGGCAGGAATGCACGGTCGCTTGACCGTCAACTGAACCCACTACACCGGACAAACTGGAAGGAAACATCATGAACAGACTGACTATTTTGACAGGCGCGCTCATCGCGCTCGCCATACCTGCGCTCGCCTCGCCCGGCCACGAAGAGGAGATGGCAGCCGGAAAGCCCGGCGACGCCGGGCATGTCGATCGGACCATCGAGGTTTCGATGATCGAGACCGATGACGGTGAGATGCTCTTCGAGCCGCGCAATCTGCGGTTTGCGGAAGGCGAAACCGTCCGGCTTGTCATCACCAACGACGGCGAACAGGAGCACGAGTTTGTGCTCGACTCGCTCGAAGAGAACCAAGAACACCGGGCCACAATGGAGCGGTTCCCGGAAATGGAACACGACGATCCAAACGCGATTCGCCTGGAGCCGGAGGCGTCGGGCGAGATCGTTTGGACGTTTACCAAAACCGGCGAGTTCGAGTTCGCCTGCCTTATCCCGGGTCACTACGACGCCGGCATGCACGGGCCCGTCGTAGTCGAATGATCCGCGACACCCTTCCAAACCTCATCAAGGAATACGAAATGAAGAACCTTATCCAATCCCTCGCCATCGCGGCCACCCTCGCCGCAGCGCCTGCCGTCGTGTTCGCGGCGGAACCGGTCTATACTAGGGGCAGCGTCAAGGCGGTGGATGCCGCGGCTGGAAAAGTCACGATCATCCATGAGGAGCTTGTCAACCTCGACATGCCCGCCATGACCATGGTGTTTCGCGCCGACGAGGAAACCCTCGCACGTCTGACCGAAGGCCAGAATATCGAGTTCGTCGCCGACCGCGTGGAAGGCAAGCTGACAGTCGTCGAGCTTAAGTAAGGAAATCGCAGGAGGTCGGCTGGCACCGGCCTCCTGCGTACGACGCAAGCGCCGCCCGGACGTCTTCTCATCAAGTCGATGACGCCCGAGGCGACAGGATCAATGGAAGGCGATCGCCTTCCGTCACTTCGCAAGGATTGAATACATGAGAACTTTCATCGCTACCACCCTTACCGCCATGACCCTGGCCCTAGGAGCACAAGCATCGCACGGACCCGATCAACTGGCTCGCAGCCTTGGGGTCGAGCCCGATCTATACTCGCTCAGCCAGCTCGCCTTGCTGAAAAGTCTTCAGGAAGACGGCAATGCTGCCTTCAGGAGAGGCATGGTCCTGAAGCATCCTGAAGGCGCAGGGGGCGACCGGATAACCGATCACCGGACCGGACTCGATCCGAATACGGCGGGCTGGGTGAGCATTGCGCTATCGCTGGGAGTAGAGCCCGGACAATATACCCCCGCACAGCTCCTCCTGCTCAGGTCTGCCATGGAGGACGGAGATCAAACGCTCGTCGCGCTCATCAAATCCGGAGAAGTAATTCACTCTGGCACAGATCGCGGACAGGTATCGCCAGGTGAAGCGCAACTCGCTCGATCCCTTGGGCTCGAGCCTGGTCTTTACTCCCTGTCACAACTGGCTCAGTTGAAGAGCTCCAACGGCGATACGGAGAACGCGGCGCGCGATCGCCAGATACTTGAAAACCCTGCCTTCGAGTAATTCTAGGCTATCGGACAGCGGAACACCCGATGTTCCGCTGGCACCATTCACCGAGATGATGCGGTTCGGAGCGCATCGAACGGCTGCGTGCCTCTCCTTCCAGAGGCAATGATCGAAGCGGGGTATGCGCGCCGCATTTTATCCTCACCGACCCTACGCTAAACCTACTGCTCTCGCTACATGGTGCCCCCCGACGTCGAGAACCTGCACGAGATCATCTCTATCTGGAACGGCCGCGACGGCAGCGGTTCTCTCCTCGTAATCTCACACTTCACCGACATCGAGGAACTGACGAACTTCTCGGCCTTCGACGGCGAGATGCTGATGATCGACCCCAAGCGGGACAACCGTCTGCTAGGAGATGTCAGGTTGATATCCGCAGGGCGGGATGTCGGGCACTTACCCCTGAACCGCGCTGTATTGTCCTAGGTGATCCACCGTCAGACAAGACATTCTTGGAAAGTTTGGTCGTGTTGCGGGCGCAACGGGTTACCGAGATACGCGAAAAGCAAAGGAGCGCAGAAAGTGCGAAAACCGTATCTTGGCATGCTGATGCTGATGCTGATGCTGACGATGCTCATGCTGATCGGGGTTTCCATCTGGGGCGCGCCCGTCTTTGACATCTTCGCCGGACTGTTCGATCGCGAGCGCCTTGGCGTGCTCGTCGATCGTGCAGGCCTGTTCGGCCCCCTCGTCATTGTGGTTGGCATGACCGTTGCGGTTGTCGCCAGTCCAATCCCGAGCGCGCCTGTCGCGCTGGTCGCCGGGGCCGCCTACGGCCATGTCGCCGGCACGATCTACGTTATCCTTGGAGCCGAGATTGGCGCAATCATCGCTTTCGCAATTGCCCGGCAGTTGGGCAGGGATGCGATGCGCAGGTGGTTCGGCGACCGCTTGGAGAAGGGATTCCTCGGGTCGCAGGATGCCCTGACGCTGACCGTCCTGCTGAGCCGTCTGATGCCGTTCGTCTCCTTCGATTTCGTCAGCTACGCCGCCGGCGTCAGCAACCTGCACTTCTGGCGCTTCGCGCTGGCGACTCTCGCCGGCGTCGTCCCCGCCAGCTTCGTCTTGGCCCACTTCGGGTCGGTCGCTGCAGAATCCGGGGGGCAAGGTATTGCCGCCGTCGCCCTGGGGCTTGGCCTCATCACAGCGGCCCCGCTCCTCTTCGCCGCTCTTCGAAATCGCCGACGGAACTCAGCTCGGGTCAGGTCCGATGATCGGAACCAAACATGAAATCGTCCTACAAAGCAGATAGTATTTCGCTCGCCGGCGCGATCGCCATGGGCACCGGTGTCATGATCGGTGCCGGTATCTTCGCCCTGACCGGACAGATCGCGGAGCTCGCCGGCCCGCTGTTTCCACTGTCTTTCGTCCTGGGTGCAATGGTGTCCGGCTTCTCTGCTCACGCCTACATCAAGATGTCGAACGCGTTCCCATCGGCGGGCGGCGTCGCGATGATCCTGCAAAAGGCCTACGGAAGAAACTTCATCGCTGCCGGCGCTGCCCTGCTGATGGTGCTGTCGATGGTCATCAGCGAAAGCCTCGTGGCCCGCACGTTCGGCAGCTACGCTCTGCGTGGTTTGCAGATCGAGGGTATGTCATATCTGGTCCCAATCCTCGGCGTGGCGCTTATCGTCGTAGCCTACGTGATCAACGCGTCCGGGAACCGGTCCGTCGGACTTGTCTCGACGATCATGTCGACTCTCAAGATCGGCGGAATCGTTGTGTTTGGGGTAGCCGCCATCTGGGCATCAGGTATTTCACTTGCAAGCACTGGTTCTCAAGCTCTCGATCGGACGACAGCCGGCTTTCTCGGGTCGGTCGCCTTGGCCATCCTCGCCTTTAAGGGCTTCACGACGATCACGAACAGCGGCGCGGAGATAACGGAGCCGCATCGAAACGTCGGACGTTCGATCATCTGGTCGATCGGAATATGTATAGCCGTCTATCTCTTGGTCGCCCTTGCGGTTGGATCCAGCCTTACTCTGGCCGAGATCGTTGAAGCCAAGGATTATTCACTCGCGGAGGCCGCTCGACCGGCATTCGGCGACGCCGGTCTCTATCTTACCGTCCTCCTGTCCGTCATCGCCACCGCATCGGGTCTCATCGCAAGCATATTCGCCGTATCGAGAATGCTGGCCATGCTCACCGAGATGCATCTCATCCCGCACCGTCACTTCGGCCTGCCAGGGGGTGTTCGCGACCATACGCTAATCTACACGGTGGTCATCGCAACATTCCTGACCATCTTCTTCGATCTCGGACGTATCGCCTCGCTTGGAGCATTCTTCTATCTGGTGATGGACGTCATCATCCAGTGGGGTGTGTTTCGACATCTCAGACAGGAAATCGGTGCCAGTGCTCCGACGCTGCTTGTCGCCATCGGACTAGACGTCGTCGTGCTTGGCGCATTCGCGAGCCTCAAATGGTACGGGGATCCAGAAATCGTAATTATCGCTTTGACGTCCATCGTGGCTGTCTTTGCGTGGCAGAGATTTTATCTTTCCAGAACGTCATATGATCGAACGAAAGGCCATCGACACTTGTAGCCAGATCGCCGGCATTCAAATTGCAAATGCGATCTTTGCCACACCCTGCATCTGATAAGCTCAGCCCGGCCAGAGGAACCTCCAAACCAATGCTGATATCACGCTCAATCGCAGCGGGGTTCGCGAAAGCTACCATTCATGTGTTGTGCAGCATCCGGCATATCGGGCTCCTTCGAGACCCTCGCCGCGCACCTCTCAAACGGCTGTTCTGAGACGGGTTTCCGTTTGCTGCGCCGTGCTCGAACTGGTGCAACGTGGACAAAGTGTGAGTTCGCTGCGCACGCTTTAATGTCCGCTTCAGCCGGGTATTACGTCCGCCACCGCGTTCATCGAAGCCCGAGGACGGCGATTGTCAGAACTACGAAGCGCCCGACCTTGGCAATCGTGACCAAGAGGAGAAACCGCCATATCGGTTCGCGCAGGAGGCCTGCGGCGACGGTAAGCGGATCGCCGACGATAGGCATCCAGCTCAGAAGCAGAGACCAGCGCCCATACCTTGCATACCACCGCCGCGCGCGGGCAGGGGCAGTGGCGCTTGCAGGGAACCAGCGCCGGTTGCTGAATGCCTCCGCCCCCCCCCAGCCCCAAATTGATCAGTGAGCCCAGCACATTGCCGATACTTGCGCTGACGGGAAGGGTCCAAATCGACCTCTCGCCGGGCCGCAGGAGCGCCGCAAGCACGATCTCCGACTGGGCGGGAAGGATCGTTGCCGCGATGAGCGC
>JBARXS010000105.1:0-4765 GCA_049647465.1 Erythrobacter sp. | reverse complement strand
TGGCTCACGGCATGCTTGCGGCAGACTTCGATGAGGTCGAACAGCTGCGGATGCATGGTGATCAGGTTCACACCAAAGGGCTTGTCCGTGCGGGCCTTGGTCTCTGTAATCTCGGTATCGAGCAGCTCGGGCGTCATCGCACCGCAGGCAATTACTCCAAAACCGCCTGCATTGGAGATAGCCGAGACTAGATTGCGCTCGGACACCCAGCTCATTGCTCCGCACAGGATCGCGGTTTCACAGCCAAGAAATTCGGTAGCGCGCTGCATCAGAGCGCTGGAACGTGGGTAGGTGCTCATAATAGTCTTCCCTTTTAACCCAAGCGATTAACGGGCGACTGTGCGCATGGCGAGGCCTTTGTGAAGACTGTCGTGGATCGTATCGTTCAACAGGATGCTGCGATTTTGGCCTCGAGCGCCGCGCCGGCTGCCTCATCGCGCGTTCTGATGAACCGGGCGGACTGCTTTAGCCCAGCGCAATCGAAACGCGCACCCTGGGTTTCTGCACGTTGGATCAGGTCAAGAAAGACGCTGGGTTCCAGGGTTCTTGCCCCCTTGTTCAGAAATATGCGGTGCCATCGGTCCGCTCCCGCGAGCACTTGGGAAAAGGTGGCACGGGCGACTTCGCTGTCACCTGAAAACAGGGGGTTAGCCATGGCTCGCAGGTCTGAGAGTTTTTCGCTGCGGCGGATAAACAAAGCGGCAAACCGGCGTGCGGCTTCGGCTTGATCTCCGGCGGCGAGAGCGAGCTGGAACATGCTCTGCTGGACAACAGGATCGCGCCAGCCATGACGCGCGGCGCGCTGGATCGAGATCCCGCCAAGCTCTGTTTCACCCGCTTCAAATTCCGCTATGCTTAGAAGGCGTTGGTGGGCAGCTGGCATTGGTCGGCGCGCGACAAGGCGCCGTGCTTCGGCAAGTGCCAGCTGCTTGTCTTCGCCCAGCATCGCGCTGGTGGTGAGGTGGTTTTGTGCAAAAGCGCGGAACGGTGGAGGTACAGAAAAGGACAGAGTGGGCACATAGCGTGCCTGACGGTCCAACTGGATGCCAGCCGTGACCGCCGCAACCGCCACAATCGCTGTGATCCAGATGACTCGGCCGATCATGCCGCATTCTCCGGCTTGCGTCGGTGTGGTTCGCTGCAGCGCGCCAGCATCAGCAAAGCCAGCGCTCCCACAGCCAGCATCGACTGGTTTCGCAACGGGTAGTCGGTTATTGATTGTGGGAGTCTCAAGCTGAATTGGGTCGGCGATATCGGTGCCAGCTTGGCGGTGATGGGGGCCGCCGTCTACTATATCTCGTCGGCCCGCATGCCGCGCCCCGCCCGGTCTAACGGTGCGCAGCGGCGATAATTCTCGCGATCTGCTCGCTTGCAGTGCCGTCGCCATACGGGTTGTGAGCGTGCGCCATCGCATCATAGGCCGCGCCATTATCAAGCAGCCGGTTCACTGCGGTCACGATACGCTTGCGATCTGCGCCGACTAGCAAAGCGGTTCCGGCATCAACGCCTTCGGGCCGCTCGGTCGTGTCACGCATGACCAGAACCGGTTTGCCCAGGCTTGGGGCCTCCTCCTGGATGCCGCCTGAATCGGTCAGGACCAGGTCAGACGCTTCCATCATTGCCACGAAGTTGAGATAATCGAGCGGTTCGATCAGAGCGACATTTTCGACGTCTTCGAGGGCCGGTTTCATAATTTCGGCCACGTTCGGGTTGGGGTGCATGGGATAGATAATCGCGATGTCTTCGCGATTGGCAATCTCCTGCAATGCCGCAGCGATCTGCTGCATGCCAGCGCCAAAATTCTCCCGTCGGTGGGCGGTAACCGCGATGATCCGCTTTCCTGCAAACCGCTCTTTTAACTTGGCAACCACCGGAGCCAGCGAGGGCTGCATGGCCACTCGCTCACGGGCGGTCAGCAAGGCATCGATCACTGTGTTGCCGGTGACGTGGATCGCGCTGTCAGGCACGTTTTCCGCGCGAAGGGCATTGGCGGCCTGCGTGGTTGGTGCAAAGTGCAAGTCAGCCACCGCGCCTGTTACCTTGCGGTTCACTTCTTCGGGCCACGGCGCGTAGATATCGCCGGACCGCAGGCCGGCTTCGACATGACCGACCGGGATGCGGCGGAAGTAACAGGCCAAGGTTGCCATCATCGTGGTCAGCGTGTCGCCATGCACCAGCACGCGGTCAGGCTTTTCCGCGTCGAGCGCTTCGCCGAAGCGCGTGATTATTCGTGCGGATAGGGCATCTAGGCTCTGGCCGGGTTGCATCAGATCAAGGTCGATATCCGGCACAATCCCGGCCATTTCCAGCACCTGATCCAACATCTCGCGATGCTGCGCCGTCACGGCGACGCGCACATCGAAACAGTCCGCTTTTTTGAGGGCGTGGACCACCGGAAACATCTTGATCGCTTCGGGCCGTGTCCCGAAAGTTACCATGATCCTGGGGCGGCCTTTCATCCTTAAGGCCCGACTTTCGCTCATCGTTTGAGCATTCCGCGTGTGTCAAACACCAGCTTACCCGCAAGCGCCTGCGGGGTGAGATGTTTGAACGCGGTGTGATCGACCAGCACGACAATGACTTCGGCTGTCGCAAGTGCTTGGTCAAGCGTCGCCAACTGTGCGCCTGTGCCGGCAAAGCCGCTTGGCAGTTCCTTGGCAAAGGGCTCCACCACCATGATCCGTTGCCCGCGCGTTTTTGCGAGGCTTTGGGCGATCTCAAGGGCGGGGCTCTCGCGAAAATCGTCGATATCCGGTTTGAAGGCGAGGCCCAGCAGAGCGACTTTTCCGCCCGGCACAGCGTCCAGCAGCCCGCGGATGCGGCGCTCGGTATAGGTCGCCTTGAAATCGTTCACCTCGCGCGCTGTGCGGATGAGGCGGGCGACCTTGGGTGCGCCGGAGACGAGGAACCACGGATCGACTGCGATGCAATGCCCGCCAACACCGGGTCCAGGCTGGAGGATGTTCACGCGGGGGTGGCGGTTCGCCAAGGCGATCACGTCCCACACATCGACGCCCAAATCGTCGGATATCACGCTGAGTTCATTGGCGAAAGCGATGTTTACGTCGCGAAAGCTGTTCTCGGTCAGTTTGACCGTCTCGGCCACCCGCGCATTGGTCGTCAGGCAATCGCCTTCAACGAAGCTGGTGTAAAGCGCTGCGGCGCGGTCGGCACAATCGGGCGTGATGCCGCCGATCACACGGTCGTTCTGCACCAGTTCGCGCACAATCTTGCCGGGTAAAACCCTTTCAGGGCAATAGGCTACAGCGATATCGCCCGCTTCCTGCGAGCCGTATACCGGCAGCTTCAGATCGGGCCGTGCTTCGGCGATGATCTGGGCCACGCGCTCGGTTGTGCCGACTGGCGATGTGCTCTCCACAATCACGCAGGCGCCGGGCAGAATCTTCGGCGCAATTGCCCGCGCGGCGGCTTCTACATAGCTGATATCCGGCGTGTTTTCACTCGTCAGCGGAGTGGGCACTGCGATCATGTAGAAGTGCGCGGCGGGCACCTCGGTCGATGCTGTCAGGCGTTCGGACTCGATGGCTTCGCGCACCAGCTTGTCGAGGTCGCGTTCCTCGATATGGACGCGGCCTGCATTGACGGTTTCGACAACATTTTCAGACACATCGACGCCGCAGACGTTCCAGCCATGGCTCGCCAGCACGGCTGCTGTGGGCAGGCCGATATAGCCCAATCCGATCACTGCAACCTGATGATCGGGCGCAGGCTGGCTGACGGCGTTTGGCCCGATGGCTGTGGCAGTGTCGAAAGGTGCGTTCATTGGCTCAAAACCCCGGAATTACATGGGGTCTCATGGCCAGAAAGTGCTTAAGATCGCGTTAGGTTTGACCGGGAACCATGCCGGTTTTGAGGACCGTTTCGGAACGGGACACAAGAGGGACTGAAAGTGACCTAACCGCGCGCTAGGCCTCAAGGGCCTGCGTGTAAGCCGCCAGAAGCGGGGTAATCTGGTGCTGCCAGTTGAGTTCCTCCACCACCCGTTTGCGCCCATATTCGCCCATCGCGGCGCGCCGGTCCGGATCGTCGATCAGCTCGATGATTTTCTCGGCCATATCGACGGGATCGTTCGCCTTGGCATAAAGCGATGCCTCTTGCGCGGAAAAGCGCCCTTCGGTCACGTCGAACTGAACCATCGGTTTCTCAAGGCTCATATATTCCATGATCTTGTTCATGGTCGACTTGTCATTCATGTCGTTCACCCGGTCCGGGTTCACGCCCAGTGCCATGGTTGATAGCACCTCGAACAATTCCTGATCCGGCGCACGGCCTGTGAAGGTGATAAAGTCGGCAAGACCCTTTTGAGCAGTCAGCGTTTTCAGATCATCCAGCGCGGGGCCTCCGCCTACCAGCACGAACTGGATATCCTCGCGCTGTTTCTCGCGCACCAGATAATCCACCGCGTCGATCAACAGGTCGATGCCTTCCTGTTCGCCCATGACGCCAACATAGCCGACCATGTGGGCGCGCCCGTTCTTCCAAGCGTCGACCGGCGGCACCAGCTTTAGCCGCGACAGGTCGGGGCCAGAACGAACCACATGCACCCGGTCCGGTGCCATGCCTCCGCGTTCAATCGCGATTTTCTTGTAACTCTCATTCGTCGCGATCGACACATTGGCGAATTTGAATGTCAGGCGCTCAAACAGCACCATCAGCTGCCAGAAAAAGCCGCGCTTGTTGAACTTCGCTTCGTACAGCTCAGGATTGATATCGTGATGATCGAAGATGTATTTCACGCCCAGCA